>NZ_JBBMFL010000021.1:0-51998 GCF_040095975.1 Alistipes intestinihominis | reverse complement strand
GAAAATCCCTCTATTACAAACTGCCTAATTCATTGAAATCAATGAATTAGGCAGTTTTTCCTGTACCCGGAGCCGGGATCGAACCGGCACGGCCATTGCTGGCCACAGGATTTTAAGTCCGGCGTGTCTACCGATTCCACCATCCGGGCGCAGTCTTTCAGCGAAAGACGAACGCAAAAGTACGAAAATATTTGCGATTTGCCAAAACATCCGCAACATAACGCCGCGGCAGGCCGAAATTCCTCGTTTTCCCTATTTCGAACCGACATAGGCGATTATCGCCGCATCGTCGTCGGGTGCGAACCAACGGATCTCCGAGTCACGGCGGAACCACGTGAGCTGTCGCTTGGCATAACGCCGCGAATTGCGCTTGATCAGCTCCACGGCCTCGTCGTACCCGATGCGCCCGTCGAAATAATCGAAAAATTCGCGGTAACCGACCGTTTTCAGCGCATTCAATTCCCGATAGGGATACAACGCCCGGGCCTCGGCTTCCAGCCCGTCGGCCAACATCCGATCCACGCGGCGGTTGATGCGGTCGTAAAGCACGTCGCGCGGCAGATCAATGCCGATCTTCACGATTTCGAACGGCCGCGGACGGCGCTCCCCGGTACGCTGCCGGGAGTAGGGCATATGGGTCTGAAGACAGACCTCCAGCGCACGCATCACCCGCGCCGGATTATTGAGATCGGCGGTCCGGCAATACTCCGGGTCCAGTTCCCGGAGTTCTTCGGCAAGCGCCCCGAGCCCCTCCTCCGCCAGCCGGTGCTCCAGCTCCCTCCGCAGCGGTTCGTCGGCCTGCGGCAGGTCGTCCATGCCTTCGCACAGAGCCCGCACATAGAGTCCCGATCCGCCGACGGCAACGACCCAATCATGGTCTGCAAAGAGTTCTTCGAGTCGCGCAAGGGCCTGCACCTCATACTCCCCGCAGTTCAAGTTGTCCGTCAGATCGTGAGAGGCAATAAAATGATGTTCAACAGCTTGAAGATGATCGACAGAAGGCTGCGCCGTACCGATCGGCATCCCCCGGTAGACCTGACGCGAATCGGTCGAAAGAATCGGTGCGCCATAATGGAGCGCCAGACGGATACTCAGGTCCGTCTTGCCCGAACCCGTCGGACCGACCACGACCAGCAGTCGTTTAATAGGCATCGTCGTAGTTGTCGTCGCCCTCGAAATCGTTGAAATCGCTCATCATCTCGCCGAAGATCGAACCCTCATCGTCCACACGGTTCTTCGAAGGGTCGTATTGGTCGGGAGCTTCGGCCTGGGCGTAAATCTCACGCGGGTAGGAGGCTTCCTTGTCGGCTTCGTAAGCTCCGGTCAGCTCCAAGTAATAAGCCCGGTCGCCGAACAGGTCGAACAGATAGATCAGACGGTCGCGGCGGTCGTGAATGATCTGCCCCAAAGTCACCTTTTCCATCGCCACCGGAGCGTTCTCGCTGCCGTCGTCCATATCCATAAAGGTAAATTCGCGCTGTTTCTCCCAGCGGTCGTCGGCCGTAAAGAACGAAGCCATGCAATCCTCGTATTCGAGCGATCGGAGGATGAAATTGTGGAAATCGAGCAGCGTCGTATCGTACAGCACCTCGTAATCGCGCACGAAATTGTCGTTCTCATCGCTCAACATCCGGAATCGGAAAACCATCGACATCGCAGTAATCTATTTTTTATCCGTACAGCAAATATAATACTTTTTCTCAATTCAGCGCCGCCAGCCACGCTATTACATCCCGGTCGTCGGGATAATCGGTCAGGGCGGGCGACTGGGCGCATCCGAAAGCGGCGCGGCGGCTGTGGGGGAGACATTCGGTGACGACGCACTGCAATTCGTCGTCGTGCATCGCAAGCCATCCGGCGACCTCGTCCGGCGTCTTGTAATACGTGTAGGAGATCTGACTCAGAGCCGCCGGGAAATCCCGCTGTTCGACGGCCACGGCAGCCCCCAGATCGCGGAACGGCCGCCCCTGCATCGTGAGCAAGGCCCGTGTCTGACGGTAATTATTTTTGTATTTGTCGCTTACATCCGGCATCTGAAGCGTCGGTTCACATCCTTCGGGCAGGAACAACAGCGACACGCTGCGGCATCCCAACCCGGAGTAGGCCCAAATATCGTCGGCCAATCCGGCCAGCTGCTCCGGCGTTTCATCGCCCGAAAGCACGGCAGCCGACTGACGGCTTCCCCGCAGCAGCGAGGGAATCCCGGCATAGCGGGTGCGGAAATAGCGGTTGGCATTGTCGCTGCCCGTGGCGATCACCGCATCGACGGGCGACACTCCGTCGTAAAATTCCACAGGCACCGATGCGTCGATGTCCCGGAGCTGGCCAACGACATACTCCATCAGCACGGTATCTTTGGCCGAGGGTTTCAACAGACAGCGGTGACCGCTGACGACCGTACACAACAGGTCGAAAAAACCGACGAGCGGAATGTTCCCGGCCATGACCACCAACACGCGGCGCGGCACGGCGACCGGCACGTCAGGGTAGTTCCCCAACCAGGCTTCGAGCTTTTCACGGCTCAGCATATCCCGGGCGATCGCCCCGACGGCACGGCGGACATCGGCCGGCGTAAACCATCCGTTAGCGCGGCAGGCAGCCTCCATAACGGCCTGCGTCGCATTGTCGTCGCCGAATCCGCGCAGACGCGCCCCCAGTTCGGAAAAGAGATCAATTACGTTCTTCATGAACACAAAGATACTATTTCGCTTCGGATTCCGCACGTTTTTCCCGAAGTTGTGCTATTTTTGTAAGAAAGCATTCGACACCAAATACAACGACGACTATGGAAAGAAATCTGAAAGAGGCCCTGCGCCACCGCCGCAGCTATTACGAACTGACACCCCGATCCCCGATCGACGACGCACAGATCGAAGAAATCGTGCGTTTTGCCGTGAAACACGTTCCCTCGGCATTCAACTCGCAGTCGGCACGCCTCGTGCTGCTGCTGCACGAACACCACAAGGCATTCTGGGAGTTGGTGAAGCGAACGCTGCAAGCCATCGTCCCGGAAAAGGCGTTCGCTGCCACGGAGAAAAAAATCGACGGCAGTTTTGCATCGGGCTACGGTACGGTGCTCTATTTCGAAGATACGGAAATCGTGAAAGGACTTCAGAAACAATTCCCGCTTTACGCCGACAACTTCCCCGTCTGGTCCGAGCATACCTCGGCAATGCACCAGCTGGCGGTATGGACGATGCTCGAAGACGCCGGATTCGGAGCCTCGCTCCAGCATTACAATCCGCTGATCGACAACGAGGTCCGCGAACATTGGGGATTGCCGGGACAATGGCGGCTAATAGCCCAGATGCCGTTCGGCATTCCGGCCGGCGAACCTCAGGAGAAGAGTTTCGAGCCGTTGGATGACCGCCTGCGCGTCTTCAAATAACGGATAGGAGAGAAGGGCAGATCGTAAAGAATTTGCAAAATGGAATTGAAAAATTTGGAGATTCGGATTTTTTAGCTACCTTTGCATTCGCAATTACGAAACATGCCATGCGGAAATAGCTCAGTTGGTAGAGCGCAACCTTGCCAAGGTTGAGGTCGCGGGTCCGAGTCCCGTTTTCCGCTCATGACAAACGAGTGATAATCAATGGATTGTCACTCGATTTTTCTTTTTCTGCCGCGTGTTACAGATGTCCGATGTGTAACACAAAACGCCCTAAAATCACCGTTTGTGATACAGAGTGTGATACATAAAATCATGTAACACATACTTTGTATTTTGTTGCTTGCGTAATCCGTAAAGATTATGACAATCAACATCGTATGTCGCAAAGACGCTATCAACAGAAACCGTTTAGCCCCTCTTGCCCTTGTTTTCACCCATGACCGCCGTCGTAAATTCGTTGGCTTGGGTATATCGGTAGCTTTGGAGCATTGGGATTTTGAGAAACAGCAACCGACGGCAGACTGCCCCGACGGAGCAGAGATACGGTTTCAAATCACCTCCAAAATCCGTGAATACGAAAAGAAGATTAAGAAGTTGGAGGTGCTGGAAATCCCCGTTACGTTCGATACACTCTTTGAACAGAACGGCAAACGAATCAACTGCACCGTTGGAGATTATTTCAAGCAAATCATCGACCGATTGGAAAAGGTCGAAAAGTATGGTTCAGCCAGCAAGCACAAGGTAACGCTTGCCCTTATGTCGCAATTCCGCTCTGTCAATATGCGCTTTGAGGAGTTGGATTTGACTTATTTAAGGGAGTTTGAAATCTTCCTGCGTCAGCGCGGCAATGTAAGCAACAGCCTTGCTACCAAGTTCAGCGTACTGAAAGCGGTCTATAATAAGGCGGTTTCAGAGGGTGTGTTCATTCCTAAATCGAATCCCTTTCAGCAATTCAAGGTGGGTAGCTTGTGGACGAACACCCGTAAACGGGCCATAACGAAAGAGGACATCCACAAACTGATTGAGTTGGATTTATCGGAAAGGGACTTTTACACCCAACTTGCCAAAGATATTTTCCTGTTCTCGTATTTCATGGCTGGAATCAATTTCAAAGATATTGCCCTGCTGACTTATGGAGATATTGATAATGGCAGAATCTACTATGCAAGACGCAAGACAGGCAAGATGATGAACTGTTGTCTGACGGAACAGGCACAGGAGATCATCGACAAGTACCACACCGACCAAGTGGAGGAAGATTACATCTTCCCAATCCTTGACCGCAACGTACACACAACCGAAAAGCAAATCTTGGAACGTGTTAAGAAAACGTTGAAGCACGTCAACAAACGCCTGCACGAATTGAGCGAGGAAATCGGACTGCATACGCCATTAACGACTTATGTAGCCCGTCATACTTACGCCACAGTCTTAAAACGGTCAGGCGTTAGCGTAGCCCTCATTTCCGAATCGCTCGGCCATTCTGATTTATCGACGACCCAAATCTACTTGGATAGCTTTGAGAACTCTCAAATCGACGCGGCTATGCAACACTTATTGTAGGAATCGGGAGGTCGGCGCCCCATAAGCGAACCGACCTCCTTTTTCTTTACCTCCGTCCTATCCGAGGTATTGTTCCAGCAGTTCAACGACCATCTGTTCACGGGATTTTAACCCTATCTTGCGGGCTTCCATGATTTCCGCCGCCTGTGCAGGCGTGAGTTTTTTCAATGCCTGCTCTATCTGACGGCAGTAGGCCACGGGGTCTGCGGCGTTGTTATACTGCATGACGATATAGGCAATCAGATACTTTTTCGACAGGAACGAATCTGAAAACTTTTCCTGTGCGGCCTCATACCATCTGATACTCCGCTGATACCATGTTTCGGATTGCAGGATTTTAGGCAGTTCCCCGCTTTTCACGCAGTTCACCAAATCTTTGGGTTTTAGTGAATTTGTCCCCGTACACCATTGCGATATGGTTGCCAGCGGGAAACCCTTGCTGCGGAGTTGTACGGCAAACTCAAAAACGTCGTTCGTCTTGGAGAGCGTCATGGCAGGTGCGGCCATATAGTCCGTTCCTTTCCATGTGGTCGTGCAGATATTCATTTCGGCAATCAATGCCGCAATCGACATATCTACATTCAGCGGCTCGGTAATCACGAGGTCGTTCAGATTCAGACCTAATTTGATATAGGCAATCAATCGGTGTTGACCGTCCAGCACGGCGTAATAGTTCACCGACTGGCTGTCGGGAATATCCTTGCCGTTCAGGTCTACCAAATGTCCGCCAGACGTAATTACCTGTTCACCGTCCACAACCGTAATCGGCGACAACAGCCCGTACTCCTCGATGGACTTCATTTTTGCCGTCACCGCTTTGGAGTTGGTCGGGCGGTTGCCTTTTACAAAGGCGAAACTACGGTTTACAATGACTGAAATTACACTCATTTTTTTCATTTTAATTGTGCGGGTTGACCTCATACCACCCGCGAGGTTTTAATTAGTAATATTGTTAAAAAATGTCTGTGTTTCATTTTCTCGGCGTTAGGTCTGACTGGTGAGCTCTTGCCAGCTCTTGCGGCAGTCGGGTGATGGCTTGGGCAAACTCCCGTCATCGTCCTGCCGTGCGATTCGACCTGCGGCCTTTCGGTTCGGATTCCCTCTCCCTACCGAGAAGCGGAGTGTATGTCAAAGAACCTGTGTTTGCGTTTCTACTGTAAATCCTACGAAAACCATACATAACTCACTATGGCAGAAATAGTTGTCGGATAGTAAAAAAGTGCATGATTTTTACTATCCCTTATTGGCGGAATAAAAAAGGACGGCTCGTGCCGTCCCTTATCATTGGATATGTAAAATGGATTTATCTAAAATTCTTGCCGATCGTCGTCCACTCCCTGTCCTTGTAGGATGTCCAGATTCCCTTGATACCTTCGTCACTATCAAGGAATTTCGGATTATCCGTATAGCCGAAGAAATAGACGATGCGCGAAATCAACAGCATCCTGTTATAGGAAACCTTGCTGGGATTCGTACTGCGGTTATCTTCCTCTTTGAATTGTTCCAAGAGCGGCAAAAAACATTTGATGGCAAGCGTAATCTTGTAACAACTCTTGAGATTCACCGAAAATCCGTCCACCCCGAACGAACGGACATTTGACAGATTGGCATAGAGTTCTGCCACGTTGTCAGCGAGCAACTTGCCCAACGCCCGTTTTGCAAGGTAGGATTCAAGGGTTACGCCGTGCTCGCGCCCTTGCCATGCACGCACTTTGGCATCGGGATTTTCTTGCAGGTATCTGGCGAAAGCCCGAAACTCCTCGAATACCGAGGTCGGAACCTGCTGTACATTTTCCGTCCGTTCCCGTACCACATCATAGACAAAGAGCATCGCCATCCAAAATTTCTCGGTGTCGAGACCCATAGCCCGCAGGGAACGGATAATCGGAGCATTTTCTAAATACCGCTCTTTGGTAATAGAAAATTCCAGCCGTTCGTCCTCCAACTGATGCACGAAATCCCATCCGCGGAAAGAATCGGTCTGATACTGCTCGTCGTTTATATCAGTATCCCAAGTGGGATACATTCGGTTGGCAATCTCGAAAACATAATCGTAAAGCGGGTTCATAGCGGTTGTATTCGGTTAAAGCAAAGATAAAAAATTTCCGCTGAATCGTCTGCACTTAAACTTGCATTTATTAAAGATTTTTACTATATTTGTAAAAGCAAATCCGAGATAGGGAAATTCTTTTTGCTTCCATAGAAAAATAAGTTTACGGGCAGATAAGGACGGCATTAATTGCTGTCCTTGTCTTTGCACTCTATTTCCACATTTTTTGAGTACGAAATGGATATTCCCTTTATAAGTATAGTTTCAAGATTAAAAAATATGGAAGATTTCAGATAAAGAGATATTATGAATAACAACCCATTTACAAATATGAATACAAATCAAAATTGAATTATCGACGCGCCCGCTGGGGCAACTTACTTGTCAGACTTTCTGACGGAGATTCCCGTAAACTGTTTATTTAACAAGAAGCAGACAGGATGCGGTGCTACCGAGTTAGCTATCCGTAACTCCATTCCTACCCTTATCGCCATGCCTTATGTGGCATTGGTAAAGAACAAGACCATTTACCGCAAGGACGCTGTTTCCGTGCTGGGCGTTTACGAGGGTATCGGCGAGCAGGACATCATCGACTATGCACAGAGCCATTCTCCCTTAAAGATTGCCGTTACCTATGATTCCCTGCCGCGAACCATTAAGGCGTTGCAATCCGCAGGTCTTGACCCTTACAAAGAACTGTTCCTATTGGTGGACGAATGACATGTACTGTTCAACTCCTATTCGTTCCGTCATACTGCCATTAAAAACCTGCTGGCAGAAGCCGCCAAATTCGAGAGGGCAACTTACATGACCGCAACCCCTATCGAACGGGAGTATGTTTTAGAGGAGTTGAAGCACCTGCCCATCTGCGAAATCAACTGACCGCATCTGATCGAGGTCAATATCCGCTCCCGTCAGACTTCCAAACCTGCCCACTATATCGTTAAGGAGTGCCGCAAGGTGTTAGACAGCCGATTGGAACACAACCTGCATATCTTCGTCAACAGCGTGGAGTTTATCGCAAAGGTAATCGACCTTGCGAAACTCACTCCCGAACAGGTTAAAGTGGTCTGTTCGGTTAGCGGGGACAATGGAGAGAATAATCAACGCAAGTTAGGCAAAGATTATCCCATCGGCCAGCCGTCCGACCCCGTAAGGAAGATAAACTTTTACACCTCGACCTGCTTTGAGGGTTGCGACCTTTATGACGAGAACGGCGTTACATTCATTGTCAGCGACGGCAACAAGTCCCACACGCTGTTGGATATTTCAACCTTGTTCACACAGATTTGCGGACGCTTGCGGGATTCCAAATACAAGGGCGAGATTATACACGTCTATTCCACGACCAAGTACAGCCGAGATGTTACCCTCGATGAATTTGTTGCGGCCACCAAGAAAACCTTGCAGGAAGCCGTTCAATATGCCGACGAGATAAATTCATTGAGCGATACGGCACGGGAAAAGACCTTGTCGAAAATCAAATACATCAACGAACAATATGTAAGGATAGAAGATAACCGCCTTATCGTGGATAAG
The DNA here is from genome assembly GCF_040095975.1 of Alistipes intestinihominis. Classification (NCBI taxonomy): domain Bacteria; kingdom Pseudomonadati; phylum Bacteroidota; class Bacteroidia; order Bacteroidales; family Rikenellaceae; genus Alistipes; species Alistipes intestinihominis. The sequence continues at coordinate 43,455 of NZ_JBBMFL010000021.1, read as the reverse complement.
AATTTCGCTAATATGGATATAGTCAATTTCAAAATCTGCCGCCATATTTACAGAACCTATGTAAACCTTACGAATGAACTGCAAAGGAATGGCTACACGATAACCCGCCATACGTTCAGCGAGATTATAGAGAAGATGGAGAACAAGGCCAATGCACGGGTTACATTCAAAGAACTGTTCGATGAATACCACCGTCTGAAAACGACACGACCGTTTTTCTCGCTGGACAATCACGAGGAACTATGCGCCCGAATTGCTGTTAAATATCCGTTGGTGAAGCAGGCATACGACGAATTGGGAACAGACAAAGTGCAGGCATTGAAATATCATGTCGGAAATATCCGTCGGGAGTTGACGAAACAAATGCGACTGCCGAGCGAGTATAAAATCGTGAAGATGATAGATACGGTGTTTCCCAAACAGACACTCATTCCCAAGAGCAAGGCCAAAACGGAACTGCAACGGATATACGACGATTTGGGGATTCAAAAGACGGCAAAGGCCGCAGACCTTGCCAAATGATACGAAATAAAGGAAACAGCGCCCAAAATCAACGGCAGGACAACAGCCTGCATTACCATCATTAGAAAGAGGATGATTGTGAAATAATACATCATAATAAAATATTTACTATTTTTGGGTTATTATTGTTACATATAAATTAACCCATATGAAAATATTTATTAGTTGGTCAGGAGAAAGAAGTCAGAAAATCGCAGAACTCTTTAAGGACTGGATTCAATGTGTAATACAAGCAGCTAAACCGTGGATATCTTCACATGATGTTGACCGAGGTGCATTATGGTATACTGAGATATCAAAAACTTTGGCAGACTCCCAGTTCGGTATACTTTGTCTCACACCTGAAAATAAAACTGAACCGTGGATTCTATTTGAAGCAGGAGCCTTAGCAAAAGGTATTGAAGAAAACAGGGTTTGTACTCTTTTAATTGATTTAAAAAATACAGATATAGGCAATCCTCTTGCTCAATTCAATCACACTATTGCGTGTGATAAAGAGAGTATGTGGAAATTAGTACAAACAATAAATAATGCTCTTTTAGAAAACAAATTGCAAGAAAAGGTTCTTAAAAGCGTCTTTGAAACATATTGGGAGCAATTTTCAGAAAAATATAAAGAAATATCTCAACAATTTAAGCCAGAAGAACATGTTAAAAAGAGAAGTAATGAAGAACTATTAACAGAGATTCTGACTACTGTTCGTGCTATTGATAAGAGGTCTCAGGTAGGTTATTTAGATAATTATATATCAACTTATGATGATATAATAAATAGATATTGGTCTCCTTCCGAAGTGATAAAATTTAGAAACTACATGACCCATAATAAGACTTTCAAAGATTTCTTTAATTCAAATAATGAAGGTATTAAATCTAATGAAGTAGATAATCAAGAAGATAAAAAATAATATTAAGAGTATTTATTAATTCTCAATCATCCAATTACTCCAGCCTTAAACAGGTTGGAGTATTTTTTATATCCCCTGCACATACAGTTACTCTATACTAAAGCCCCCTCCCTATTGTCGAATGTAAAACCTTTTCAGATATGAAAACACTTGACAGGAGAGCGGCGGAGATTTTCCGTAGCATGTTAGCTTTACAAACAACCAAAATCGACAATTCGGACGGTACTTATATGCCCGTCTATATCGAACTAATCGGCCGCATCGACAAGTACGACTTTTTTTCGCTGGCTCATTACGGACAGCAGAACGGCGATGCCATGCGCGACCCCGAAATGCTCTTTGCCCTGCACAATGAAACTCGGCAATTCATTCCGTACTACTATCGCAACGACTATTGCGGTATCGAGGAAAACAGCGTCAGATGGTCGGAAGATGGAATAGCGTTGAACCCGCGCTTACAGGCCAGCCACACAACCTTTGCTAATCAATGGCTTCGTAACATAGCCGCACAACAGGGAATCCAATGACGGCACAGCTATTGGTGGAGAACTGCGTACTGACGAACCAAACCGCAGTCGTGGATGAAATGCTCAACAGGCACTTATTACCCGAAGAATATATCTATCCCTTTGTGGGTGATGTCATGGAATGGTGGCTGATTGATTCGTGGCTGGCCGAACGACTGAAACGAGAGGGAGAGGTTATTATCGAGGAATACGGTTGCTGTTGGTGGGGACGATTAGCCAGCGGACAGTCTATCTGTATGGACAGCGTGATACGGAAAATTGCAGGAGAGTAAAACTACAACCGTGGTTCTATTTATTGGAACGTATAAATTACAGAAATTAGGGGTATTGTAATCTCTACAAGATTTTACTACCCCTAATTTTCGTTTTCATGCTGGCATAAAGTCGATAATTGAGGGTTGGAATGATTTGCAATTCCCGATTAGAGGGAATATGTCGGCTTATTTCTTATATATGGAATATCCCAACCAATGAAGAACTTTTTAGAATGTCAATCTTGATTTTCTGAAACTTTAATCCGAAATTTGAATCTACAATACCCCACGAGTGTTGCGTATTGAGAAACATTTTCTAATTTTGTGGCATCGACCCATACGGGCGGTAACATATTAGTTTAGTGAAAGTGTTTCGCTAATCCTTGTACCGAAATCTGACAGTTTCTACAAAGACGAGGATAACGACAACGCTCATCACCGCATATAGGCATATATCATCTGATATATTCTATTCGGTGTGGGGTATTGTTTCTTATTCGTCTTTGGGTTTTGTCAGAACCTCGGTACAGATAACGAACAACTCCACACTTTCTTTTTGCATATAACCCACCGCAGTAGGAGTTGATACGGTAAAACGTGCGTCACTTGTTTTACTTAAATATTATCATTATGAAAAAACTATTGACCTTTGCCGCATTATTTGCGGTGGTTGCGCTCACATCGTGCAAATACGATGATGATGACATTTGGAACAGCGTTCACGGATTGGAAAACCGTGTCGCAAAATTAGAGGAACTCTGCAAGCAGATGAACACCAACATTTCATCGTTGCAGACCATCGTAACAGCATTACAGAATAACGACTATGTTACGGGGGCTACACCTCTTATGAAAGACGGCAAAGAAATCGGTTATACGATTACGTTCAGCAAAAGCAATCCTATTACCATCTATCACGGTAAAGACGGGCAGGACGGTGAAGATGGCACAACTCCAACTATCGGTGTCAAACAAGATGCGGATGGCGTTTATTATTGGACATTGAATGGGGAATATATCGTGGTCGATGGTGAGAAAATCCAAGCCGAGGGCAAAAACGGTACAAATGGAATAAACGGCACAACCCCGCAATTCAAAATCGAAAACGATTATTGGTTTATTTCCTACGATAACGGAACAAATTGGACGCAGTTAGGTAAAGCGACTGGCGAGGACGGCAAAGATGGAGAAGATGGTGTTGGTGGGGATTCCATGTTTTCAGGCGTGGATTATAAAACCAGCACCGACTATGTAATCTTTACATTGGCTGACGGTACGCAAATCAAACTGCCTACATGGTCTGCTTTTGAAGCCTTACAGCGTCTTTGCAACGAAACGAACACCAACCTCTCTGCATTGCAGACGATTGTAACAGCACTCCAAAACAACGATTATATCACGAGTGTAGACCCGCTGACCGAGAACGGCAAGGTGGTAGGCTATACGATTAAGTTTGCCAAGAGTAATCCGATTGTAATTTACAACGGCAAAGACGGTGCGGATGGTGTCGATGGAAACACGCCCGTTATCGGTGTGAAGAAAGACGGGGATGGCATCTATTATTGGACGCTGGACGGTGAATTTATCATTGTGGACGGACAGAAAATCAAGGCACAGGGGACAGATGGCAGTGACGGTTCGGATGGAACAGACGGAGTTACTCCCAAACTCGAAATTCGAGAGGGCTATTGGTGGATTTCCTATGACAATGGAACGAATTGGACGCAGTTAGGTAAAGCCACGGGTGAAGATGGAGCAGATGGTAAAGACGGTGATAGCATCAAAATTACGCAAGACGAAAATAATGTTTACTTTGAATTGGCAGATGGGACAACAATTACAATGCCGATTTCTAATAATGCAACAACCCAATTTATTCAATTTGCTGATCCTATAACAAAGTACTTATGCTTATCTTGTTGGTTAAGTAGCAGTGATATAAGTAGGCGCAATTTGTGGGATAAAAATTATGATGGCGAAATATCATATCATGAAGCTGCAATCGCAACCTCTATTCCTTATGGACACTTTACAAATAGCGAGATTTCATCATTCAATGAATTGCGATATTTTACGAGCCTTGAATCAATTGTAAAAGAAGCATTTAAGGAGTGTTCCCAATTGTATACTATCATTATTCCCGACAATGTAAAGAGTATTAAACAAAATGCATTTTACAATTGTTCCAATTTGCAGTTTGCTACTTTTGGCCGCAATATTACAGAAATTGAAGATAACGCATTTTATGGGTGCACTTCACTTCGTTTTATTACATTAGGTGATTGTGTAGAGACTATTGGTTCATATGCATTTTATGGAGGAACCCAAACAAATACTATGAAAATTCTGACTGCATGTGTTACATTGCCTGCAAGCATTAAATCCATTGGGAACTACGCATTTCGCAATCGTAACATAGAAAATGTTTATTGCAAATCTCTTATACCCCCTTCATTAGAAGGCCCTAATGTTTTTGGTAACGATTGGTATTTTTCAGGAAAATGCCAGTATTATGTTCCCATGTCAGCAGTTGATGATTATAAAAAAGCCCTATACTGGAAAGATTTGGGAGATAATATTGTTGGGTATGATTTCAAATAAAAATCACAACATTAATCTCATATAATCTACCAAGGGACAGACTTGTGCAAAAGGGTTAATATTTATAGTCCATACTCAATTTATTCTTCATAAAACAATCATTTATAACACTTAAAGCATTTATGAAAAAGTTGTTTCTTATCGTGGCCGCTATGTTTGCGGCAGTTTCTTTCTCGGCTTGTTCCGATGATGATGACAATGGCGGGAAAGCGCCTACTCCCGAAAAATGGGTTAAACAGATAGTCTTTCGTGCTGAATGGGACGAATCATGGACAACCACTATAACCTATGATTCCGAGAATCGTGTTAAAAAAATAGACGGTTTGAGAAATGATTCTTATGAATTTACCTACAATGGAAATTCGTTAACTGTAAAAGGTAGCGACAGAACTTATACATGTAAATTGAATTCAGATGGTTATGTAACAGAAGTTACAGAAAATGATTTTGACAAGGACGAGACATATTATTATAGAATGGAATACAAAAACGGCTACTTGCAACGTGTTGAGCAACGTTATAGTTATAATGAATCTCGGGTAAGAGTGAGCGAATGTACATGGAGAGACGGAAACCTTGTAGAAGCTAAATGCACCGATTACAATGAAGATGGCACTGACATAACGACGGTAAAATACTCTTATTCCCAAACAGCCACACCCATTAATATTGACTTATTCTATATTGATGGAGGATATATAGACGTACTTGAACCACTTGATTTGTTGGGATTCTATGGCAGGCAAAGTGCTAAATTGCCTAATAAGGCCGATATCATCTATTCAGGTGAGTCAGAATCGGAAAGCGATGATTTTGGCGTTTACACATTAAATGACGATGGCACTGTTGCAAGAATAGATTGCGGGTCGGTTTCTTATGAACTGATTTACTAAACAAAATGGCCAAAGGGACAGACTTGTGCAATAGGGTTAATATTTAGACCCTCTGCACAAGTTTGTCCTTTCTTTTTTACTTGCATATCTCACAATTTTTTCGTATATTTATATCATAATCAAAGATTTATTTAACAACATAAATTTTAGCTAAAATGAACAAAACACCAAAAACAGAATGAAAACAAGGCGGCGATGAACAACGCATGATGATTTGAAAAGTCGTTGCCTATGATAGCTTTTACGGGATGTGCTTGGCCGTATCACGCAATCCCGATGAATTTACACCCAGCGATTTTATGTATATCCTGCCTGACGATACGGATAAAAATACACCCGTGACACTAACCTTTCAGAAACGGGGACATATAACGGCACAGATAAAATGTGCATTGACAGATTCCAACGCAGAAATATTGCTCCTAATGCCTAATATCCTTGAATGAAGAAATGACCAAGTAAACCTATTCGAATTACATATAAAAAATGATACGGTTATTTTCAACTACATGACGACAGAGGGCGGGCAAAGAGATTTCAAATTCCCGTTAGCTGGGTTTAATGAAAAGTATTTAGAGCAATTTATATAAAGATAATTCTCGGCCATACGGTCGGGGATTTTTTATTTATAGAAATCAAAGCTACTGAAAACTGATAAAAACGGGAAAGCGGCGTGAGGGGAAAATTTTTCTCTTTTTTTGCACCGAGGTTGGGGTCGGTTCCCTTGTAAATTCAACGAATTAACCGATATAATTACTTAATATTTAATTCAATAAATGCTTATGGGGAATACAAGTTAAAAGATTTATGTATCACGACAGAAAGATTTTCTCTTAACAAACTAAAAATCTGTAAATTACAAACAATTTGCAAGCCTCAAAATGTGATACAGAGTGTGTTACAGACCGATTTTAGGATGCGAGTGGAGCACTCGGCAGAGTGCGTAACGTGAAATAGCTCAGTTGGTTACCCCAAAACGCGCAGCGTTTTGGGGGCTTGAGAGCGCAACCTTGCCAAGGTTGAGGTCGCGGGTCCGAGTCCCGTTTTCCGCTCTGAAAATCAACGAAGTGCGATTGTTCGCACTTCGTTGATTTTTTATTTACACACAATTTGCACACAACATGCGGATAAGTCAAGATAAAAAGAGAATCCAACATTTGATTATTTATGGGAAACATCCTACTTTTGCAACGTAAAAACAAAAAAGGAGTTTTGTAATCCTCATCGGAGGGCAAAGTTATAAAATGCCGGATAAGATGACTGGGTAAAACCAATCACTTATCCGGCATTTTTTGTCGTGCAGGAATATTAAAATTATGGAATATGAAAAGAGATGCCATTGATTTAGGAAATGCAAATGTGTTCAAGTTATTTAACCGATATTTCATTCCCACATTGCTGGGAATGCTTTGTATGTCGGCAGTAACGGCTATCGACGGTATTTTCGTAGGACATGGTGTCGGAAGCGACGGCATTGCCGCCATCAACATCTGTATTCCTCTATTGATGTTCTTCACGGGTGTGGGACTGATGGTCGGTGCCGGATGCTCCGTGGTCGCGTCCATACACATATCGCGTGGCAAGGAAAAAATAGCGAGAATGAATGTAACGCAAGCCTTGCTGTTTGCCACGCTGGTAACGTCGGTGCCATCGATCATCATCCTGTTGTTTCCCGATGCTACGGGCCGTCTGCTCGGTTCGTCAGAGCATCTGTTGCCATTTGTAAAAGACTATTTGCGGTGGTTCGTGCCTTCGCTGCTGTTCCAGATATGGGTTTCCATTGCGCTTTTTGTTATTCGGCTGGACGGTGCGCCTCGATTGGCGATGTGGTGCAACATTATTCCGGCAGCTGTCAATATCGTATTGGACTGGCTGTTCGTGTTCCCATTGGGATTAGGGGTGATGGGTGCTGCGGCGGCTACGACAATAAGTCTGTTTATCGGCGGGTGCATCAGTATGGGATACTTGCTTTTTCATGCCAGACATTTGCGGCCTGTCATGCCCAAATGGAGCCGAAAAAGTTTGCGTCTGTCGCTGCGCAACATCGGTTACCAGTGCCGCATCGGTTCATCGGCACTACTGGGAGAAAGTACTATGGCCATATTGATGTTCATTGGCAATCAGGTATTCATGCGCTATCTGGGCGATGATGGCGTGGGCGCATTCGGCATCACATGCTACTATACCCCCTTTGTTTTCATGGTAGGTAATGCCATCGCCCAATCCGCACAACCTATTATCAGTTATAACTTCGGCGCCGGACTGCATAATCGTGTAGCGGTGACAGAGCGCATCGCCTTGCTCACTGCCATAGCATGCGGGACGGTGGTTACACTGCTTTTTACATACTGTCCGCAATATTTGGTCGGTCTGTTTATAGACCCTACGGTTCCTGCGGCACGAATCGCCATCAACGGGTTCCCGCTTTTCTCAACTGCGTTTGTCTTCTTCACTCTGAATCTGACCGCCGTAGGATACTATCAAAGCATAGAGCGCATTCGCCCGGCCACCGCTTTTGCCTTGCTGCGCGGTATGCTCTTCCTCGTTCCGAGTTTTGTGCTACTACCCAAAGTATTAGGTATTGAAGGCATCTGGTTGGCCTTGGCGCTTTCGGAGGCTACAACTACGATCTGTATCGCCGTGTTTTACCTCTACCCAAAAAGACGAAGCAAAGTGAAAAAATAATATACTAATATACCTCTTACCGTTTCCGAAACTCGCTGGGTGTCATGCCCGTATGGCGGCGGAAATAGCGCCCCAGATAGGAGGTCGAATCGAAGTGGAACATGTTGGCGATCTCCTTGATCGTCATGTCCGTCGTGGTGAGCAGATGCTTGATTTCCATCACGATCTGCCAGTCGATGAGCTGCTTGGGCGTCGCCTCCGTGATTCGGGCGGTTATCTTCGAAAGGTAGTAGGGTGTGATGCAGAGCTTGTCGGCATAGAATTTCACCTCGTGCTGCGAATAGCAGTTCTCCGTCACCAGTTTGCAGAAGCAGTTGAAAAGGCGGCGCGAAGAGGGGATGGATTCGATATTCCCGGGCGGGGCATCGAAAACCAGCTTGACCTCCATTGCGAGAAACAGATTTTGCAGCTGATTCCGTATCATCATACGAGCCGACTTCGCGGCCGAACATTGCGCGCAATGGTCGATATGGGCATTCCACGTCTCCGACAATATCCGTTCCTCCCCGGTGGTCGGCAATATCGGCTGGTTGTAGATGCGTTCGAAAAATACCGATGAGAGAGGCAGGATGACTTCATCGGTGAGCGCGGAGGAGATTTCGATCAGCCGCACCCGAAAATCGCCGCCGGTCCCGTGTACGACGAACAGCGTGTCGGGAAAGATGACCGCAATGTCGCCGCGACGGAACACCCGTCGTTCGAGATTGGCCGAAACGATCGCCCGGCCTTGCAGGCAAAAGAGCAGCAAGCACCCTTTTGTCCGAATCGCGGAGCCGAGCGACCCGCTCAAATCCGACACTCCGATTCTATACTCCGCCTCCCGGTTTCGCTCCATAGTTTTTATTTTTCACGTACAAAGATAGCACAATTCGTCGAAACGACCCGATGTTGTTTCCAAAAGTCTCCTTGTTGTTTGGATTTGTATGCCGTCCGAACGTCGGGGAAACCGTAATTTTGCCCCGGAAAAACAAAAAGCAACCATGAAACAGAAACTATCGGGTGCGGCACTCTTATTGGCCGCGTGTATGGGATCGTGCCGGGAGGCCGCCGCTCCGCAGCAGCAGGTCGGCTATTCGGTGCTGACGGTCGAACCGACGAACGTAACGCTTACCGAATCCTACTCCGCCTCGGTGCGCGGACGGCAGGACATTGAAATTTATCCGCAGGTATCGGGAACGATTCAGCGCGTCTGCGTCAAAGAGGGAGAGAAAGTGCAACGCGGGCAATCGCTCTTCATCATCGACCGGGTGCCCTACGAAGCGGCCCTGCGCACGGCCGTGGCCAATGTCCACGCCGCCGAAGCGCAGGTCGAAACGGCGCGAATCACTTACGAAAGCAAGCAGGAACTGTTCCGGCGGAATGTCGTTTCGGAGTTCGACCTCTCGACCGCCCGCAACGCGCTGGCCGTTGCCGAAGCCTCGCTCGAGCAGGCGCGGGCCGAGGAGACCAACGCCCGCAACAGCCTCTCCTATACGGAGGTGAAGAGTCCGGCCGACGGCGTGGTCGGCACAATTCCCTACCGGGTGGGCGCACTGGTCGGCCCGACAGCGGCACAGCCCCTCACGACCGTGGCCGACAATTCGGAGATGTACGTCTACTTCTCGATGTCCGAAAACCGGTTGCAGGAGCTGGTCATGCGCTACGGTTCGCTCGACCGGACGCTCGAAGAGATGCCCGCCGTACGGCTGCGGCTGAACGACGGGAGCATTTATGCCGAGGAGGGGCGCATCGAAAGCATCAGCGGCGTGCTGAACCCCGAAACGGGCAGCGGATCGCTGCGCGCCGTATTCCCCAACCCGAACCGCGTGCTGTTCAGCGGCGGCACGGGCAACGTGGTGATTCCGCAGCAGTTGGAAAATGCCATTTCGATTCCGCAGGAGGCGACCTATGAATTGCAGGACAAAATCTTCGTCTATCGCGTCATCGACGGCCGGGCCGTCGCCACGCGCGTGGAGGTCAGCCCGATACACGACGGGGTGAACTACACCGTGACGAAAGGTCTCTCGGCAGGCGACCGGATCGTCACGACGGGCGTGGGCCTGCTCAACGACGGAGACGAAATCACGATAACCGATAACGCGGGAGGTGAGGTATGAATCTGCGATTTTTCATAGACCGTCCGGTCTTCTCGATCGTCATCTCCGTGACGATCGTCCTGTTGGGCATTATCGCCCTGACGACCCTTTCGGTCGAACAGTATCCCGACATCGCGCCGCCGACGGTGCAGGTGACGACCTCCTATCCCGGAGCCAATGCCGAGACGGTGCAGAAGGCCGTCATCGTGCCGCTCGAAGAGGCGATCAACGGGGTCGAGAATATGTCGTACATCCACTCCGAAGCCTCCAACACGGGCGAGGTGACGGTAAACGTCTATTTCCGTCAGGGCGTCGATGCCGACATGGCCGCCGTGAACGTGCAGAACCGCGTGTCGAAGGCACAGGGTCTGCTGCCCGCCGAGGTGACGAAAATCGGCGTGCAGACGCTCAAACAGCAGAAGTCGCTGCTGAAGGTGGTGGCTTTGTACAGCCCCGATGACACGTACGACATGCAGTTCATCAACAACTACATGAAGATCAACGTCGAGCCGCGCATGAAGCGTATCGCGGGAGTGGGGGAGTTCAACGTGCTGGCGTCGAACTACTCGATGCGCATCTGGCTCAAACCCGATGTCATGGCGCAGTACAAGCTGATACCCTCCGACGTGACTGCCGCCCTCGAAAAGCAGAACCTCGAATCGGCGACGGGCGCATTCGGCGAGAACCACGCGAACGCCTACGAATATACGATCAAATGGAGCGGCCGTCTTTCGACACCCGAGCAGTTCGAGCAGATCGTCATCCGCTCGCTGCCGAACGGCGATATTCTGCGTCTGAAGGACATCGCCCGCGTGGAGATGGGCGACGAGGCATACACCTATCGGGCCCTCACGGACGGACATGCCGGCTGTATCGGCGAGGCGTACCAGAGCGCGGGATCGAACGCCACGGAGGTGGTGGAGAACATCGACGCCCTCATTGCCGAGCTGACCGAAGAGCTGCCCGACGGGCTGGCGTTCGCCGACCTGCTGAGCGTCAACCGTTTCCTCTACGCCTCGATGGAGAACGTCCTGTGGACGCTCGTCGAAGCGATTCTGCTGGTCGTGCTGGTGGTCTATGTCTTCTTGCAGGACATCCGTTCGACGCTCATTCCGACCATCGCCATCGTCGTCTCGCTGGTCGGCACGTTCGCCGTCATGTCGCTGCTGGGATTCTCGATCAACCTCTTAACATTGTTCGCCCTCGTGCTGGCCATCGGTACGGTGGTCGATAACGCCATCGTGGTGGTCGAGGCCGTGCAGGCGCGTTTCGACGTGGGCTACAAATCGGCCTACATGGCCACGAACGACGCCATGCAGGGCATCACGGGCGCGATCATCACCTCGACGCTCGTTTTCATGGCCGTCTTCATTCCCGTTTCGATGATGGGCGGCACGTCGGGTGTGTTCTACACGCAGTTCGGCATCACGATGGCCGTTGCCGTCGGTCTTTCGGCCGTCAATGCCCTGACACTCTCGCCCGCGCTGTGCGCCCTGATGCTGCAACCCTATGTGGACGAGGAGGGCAACGTGCGCGAGAACTTCGCCGCGCGGTTCCGCAAGGCATTCAACGCCGCCTTTTCGGTCATGATGCAGCGCTACGTGCGCGGCGTCATCTGGTTCGTGCGCCACCGCTTCGTGGCGTGGGGAATGCTCGCAGCGGCCGTCGTGCTGCTCGTCGTCCTGATGAAGAACACGCAGACGGGACTGGTTCCCGACGAGGACACCGGATCGGTCATGGTCAGCGTCACCACCAAGCCCGGCACGTCGCTCTACGCCACGACCCGCGTGCTGTCGCAGCTCGAAAAGGAGATTCAGCAGATGCCGCAGGTCGAGCACTACGCCACCGTGAGCGGTTATTCGTTCAGCGGTTCGGGTGCGAGCGCGGGCATGATCATCCTTTCGCTCCGCGACTGGTCGGAACGCTCCGGCGAGGGCGACGACGTGCAGTCGGTCATCGACCGCATCAACGCGCTCTCGGCCAAGATTCCCGATGCGCAGATTTTCGCCGCCGCACCGCCCATGATTACGGGCTACGGCATGGTGAACGGCTTCGAGCTGCACGTGCAGGACAAGGCGAGCCGTCCGGTCTCCGAGCTGGACGAAGCCACGCGCGGGTTCATCGAGGCACTCTCGGCACGTCCCGAGATCGGAGCGGCTTACTCGTCGTTCTCGTCGGGCTACCCGCAATATACGCTCGACATCGATGCCGCGCGGTGCGAGCGGTCGGGCATCTCGCCATCGGACGTGCTGGCAACCATATCGGGCTATTACGGAGGACAATACGTCTCGAACTTCAACCGTTTCTCGAAACTCTACCGCGTGATGATCCAGGCCGACCCGTCGTACCGCGTGACGCCCGAGTCGCTGAACCACATCTACGTCCGCACATCCAACGGCGAAATGGCCCCGGTCGGGCAGTTCGCGCGGCTGACCAAGACCTACGGCCCCCAGTCGCTCAACCGTTTCAACCTCTACGGCTCGATCGCCGTGAACGGCGCGGCAGCCGACGGCTATTCTTCGGGCGATGCCATCCGCGCCATCGGCGAGACGGCGGCCGCAGCGCTGCCCAAAGGATACAGCTACGAGTTCGGCGGCATCACGCGCGAGGAAAGCACCTCGACGAGCAACACGGTCGTGATTTTCGCCATCTGCTTCGTGCTGGTCTACCTGATTCTGAGCGCGCTGTACGAAAGTTTCCTTATCCCGCTGGCCGTCGTGCTGTCGCTGCCGTTCGGGCTGTTCGGCTCGTTCCTTTTCGCGCAGCTGATGGGACTGGAGAACAACATCTACATGCAGACGGGTATCATCATGCTGATCGGTCTGCTGGCTAAAACGGCGATTCTTATCACCGAATACGCCGTCAAACGCCGCGAGGCAGGCATGTCGCTCATCCAGGCCGCAGTCGGGGCTGCGAAAGTGCGTCTGCGCCCGATTCTGATGACCGCCCTGACGATGATCTTCGGTCTGCTGCCGCTGATGGTATCGACGGGCGTCGGCGCCAACGGCAACCGCACGCTCGGTTCGGGAGCCGTCGGAGGTATGCTCGTAGGAACGCTCGCCCTGCTGTTCATCGTGCCCGTGCTGTTCGTCGCTTTCCAGTGGTTGCAGGAGAAGATTCGCCCCATGCAGTTCGAGCGGGCCGGCGAGTGGTCGATACGGGCCGAAATGGAGGATTTGCAAAACCGGAAAGAGGAGAAGTAATGAAAAAGATCATATTCATCGGAATCGCCGCATCGCTGTTCACGGCCTGCGGCATCTACAAACCCTACACCCGCCCCGAAGTGCGGACCGACGACCTCTACGGCGCAGAGTATGCGACAGCCGACACTGCATCCATTGCCGACATCGGATGGCGCGAGCTGTTCACCGACCGACTGCTGCAACGTTTGATCGACACGGCGCTGGTTCACAACACCGATTTGCAGGTGGCGCAGCTGCGCATCACGGAGGCCGAAGCGACATTGAAAGCGGCGCGGCTGGCCTATCTGCCGTCGTTCAACTTCGCTCCGACGGGCGGTGCGAGCAGCTTCGACGGTGCGAAAGCCGCATGGACGTATAACGTTCCCGTCACGACGAGCTGGGAGGTCGATATTTTCAGCCGCCTGACCAACGCCAAACGGCGTTCGCGTGCGGCTCTGCTGCAAAGCGAAGCCTACCGCGATGCGGTGCAGACGCAACTGATAGCCAATGTGGCCGACTACTACTATCGGTTGCTGAGCCTCGACGCGCAGGTGGCCGTCACGGAGCAAGCCGTGGAGCGTTACCGGGAACAGGTGCACGTCATGCGGGCGTTGAAAGCGGCCGGCAATGCCAATGAAGCCGCCGTCGCCCAGACCGAAGCGACGCTCTATGCCGCCGAAACATCGCTGCACGATCTGCGCAACTCGATCCGGCAAACGGAAATTTCGCTGACGCTTTTGCTGGGCGACACGCCGCATACGATCGAACGCAGCAGGCTGGAGGTGCAGTCGGTTCCGGCGAAACTGGCCGTCGGCGTTCCGCTGCAACTCTTGGCCCGCCGTCCGGATATTCGCCAGAGCGAGCAGACGCTCGTGCAGGCATACTATGCGACGGCCGAGGCCCGGACCGCGCTCTATCCGTCGCTGACGCTGAGCGGATCAGCAGGCTGGACGAACAGCGCGGGGGCTATCGTCGCCAATCCGGGAAAACTGTTGCTCTCGGCGGCAGGTTCGCTGCTGCAACCGATTTTCAATGCAGGACAGAACCGCGCCCGCGTGAAGATTGCCAAGGCGCAGCAGGAGGAGGCGCGCCTTGCGTTCCAGCAAGCCCTGCTCAACGCCGGTACGGAGGTGAACAACGCCTTGACGCAGGTACAGACCGCACGCGCCAAAACGGACACCCGCCGCGAACAGCTCCGTTCGCTCGAACGGGCGGTCGAAAGTACGCAGCTGCTGATGCGGCACGGTTCGACGACCTATCTCGAAGTGCTGACGGCACAACAAACCTTGCTTTCGGCCCGGCTCTCCGCCATCTCCGACCGCCTCTCCGAATTGCAGGGCATCGTCTCGCTCTACCATGCGTTAGGCGGAGAAAATAGATTATCTAATAAATTAAGATAAATTTCCTCTATCAAAATCAACGAGGTGCTGGAGAAGAACTATTATCAGCCAAATCTGTGAACGAACATAAACAAGAGGCGCATTTGCGCCTCTTGTTTATATCGGTTTTATACTTAATTCAAAACTTCGGCTGTTATCATCCAATGCGACATTGTATTCCTTAATTTTATGTCGCTTAGCCCATATACTCAAATGTTCTTTTGTATCTGCGGCGATATATGGGCCATAATAGATTGCTTTCATCCTGTTTCCCGAAGTGATTTCCATAAACTTTGAATCTTGAGCCTTTTTACAGGTGCACATAAACCGCCATTCCTGTTCATGGCCATAACTGGCTGCATCCTTATACAAAAATGCGTTGTACCAATACCGTTCGTTTAATTCAGTCCTGTCCTCTCGATAAGATTACGTGGATATCCGAAAACAATATCTGCAAGAGAATCTGCCGAGAACAATGGCCAACTTTTTTCCGACTGGATGGTTTCTTCCTAAGAGACCATATTTGTTGTACAAAAGTACAGATTATTGTCCAAAGGGCCAAATAAAATTCGGTATTTTTTATGCGCCAAAATCCCCCCCCCTCCGAAAAACGATTTGTAAATTAAACACTTGCATCATAATATATATTATTGGATCGGACAGAATCATCCTCAATGAATCAGGCGATCCGTTTTAGAAAAAAAGCGGAATTGTTGACAACGAATAATAATTATTCCGGTCTATACAACAGATAATCACGATTTATGGTCTCTTAGGAAGAAACCATAAAGTGAAATTACGTTTTTCTCCTTAAAATCAAGGGGATTTTTAATTGCGAGGCAGGGTCA
Organism: Alistipes intestinihominis; assembly: GCF_040095975.1. Taxonomy (NCBI): domain Bacteria; kingdom Pseudomonadati; phylum Bacteroidota; class Bacteroidia; order Bacteroidales; family Rikenellaceae; genus Alistipes; species Alistipes intestinihominis. The sequence goes on along the minus strand of NZ_JBBMFL010000021.1, from coordinate 27,582 downwards.
AATGATGGGAACACGAATTTGACCTTGTTTATTTTAGAAACACAGTAGAGAATAGATGATATTTTCGGAATTCTCTCGCTTTTTGATTACAATCTACTGTATATCAGTGCATTCGACAACAGCGCCGATATGGCTTTGAATTGCCTATGGGAAAGAGTGGCTCACCGGTGCAGCCGATACAAATCGATTCTCGCCCCTTCGGAAAATCCCAATCCGTTTCCGCCGCTCTGGCATATCCGGAACGCATGAGGGATACGCACGTCGTCAGATGGTACGTGCTGGTGCTCCCTTCATGCCACAAAGGTCCGGCCAAGGGGCTGCAAGAGGAGCTCGAACGCCGCCGCAGAAACGGAGAGCCATCATTCGAATATTTCGCACCTTCGTATGTGGAGGTGAAAAAGAGAGACGGCAGGTTTGTCGAGACCCGTCGCCCGTTGTTGTATAACTACGTATTCATCCACGCTTCGGAGCACGAAATATACCGGATGAAACAATGGCTGCCCCTATACAATTTCCTGCCTCGCATCAAGGACGGGAAATGCGAATACCATCCCTATCTCTCCGAGGAGGCGATGACGAACCTGCAATGGGTAGCCGATTCCTATTCCAACGTGATCCCCGTCTACACGCCGCAACCGGAGCAACTTATCAAAGGCGACCGGATACGCATCACCGAAGGGCGGTTCAAAGGAGCCGAAGCCAGCGTCATCATCCAGCCCGGCGCCGGGAAGCGGGATATTATGGTTTGCGTGGAGAACTACATGTGGGTCCCGCTGCTGCGCGTACAACCCGGCCAATATGAGGTCATCGCCCTGAACGACGACGGCAAACACGTCTATACCCGTCTGGGAAACGATCGGCAGCTCTTAAAACTGCACGAGGCATTAGGGCGTTTCCACCGCCCGGGAGACGGAGTAACCGAAGCCGACCGCAAGCTGGCCGCCGAAACAGTGCAACAATACGGCAGCCTGCGCATGGATTCCGACATCATGCGCAGCAAACTCTACGCAATGCTGCTGCCGGCCTACACGATAACGGGGAACCGGCAGGAATCCGAAAAACTGATCGGAACTCTCCGAGCGATGCTGCCCCTCGTCAAGGCGGAGCAATCCCGGGCACTTCTTCTCACCACGCTCTACGGATGCACGAACAGTTGCCTTTACCACGCCCAGGCACACGAGATCATCGACAAATGGCGGCAGGAGGAGAATCCCAAAAAGAGCAAACAACAACTCATCCGGCGGCTGGAAGACTATGACCGCTGGCTGGGGCACTGACACCCCCGCAACAGAATCCGATCTATGAAAAGCACCGAAATCGCCGGAATTCCGGACAGTCAGCAGCCTGTTCGGGACGCAGAAGCGCCGGGATTACGCCTGATGGCTTTTCTTTCAGCCCATCAGGCCGAAATCATGGCCCGGGAAAAAGACAATGAACGATATGCCTATCTCTATGGTTTCGAGAGCTATTGGGTGGCTTTCGAACACTCGGCCTATCAGTTGTGCCGGTTATTTCCCCGAAGCGATACGTCGATCATCCGCTTCGTCACCTATCCATTCCCCGTCGTGATGGCCTCAATCACGGATACCGAACTATGCGCCTACTCCCGCCGCCATATCCTGAAGGCCGCCGAACCGGACCGCCGGGTGCTGACGGCGGAAAAGCTCTCGTTCGAACATTACCGGGAATGGCACCGGACAGAAGTGGAAGAACTGACATAGGCATCCGCACCTTCATACGAACATACGGATTCGACCGTTCCGTCCGAATCCGGTGAACAGACCGCCATTCCACAAGATCATTTCAAACATATGTCGCCGCTTTACAGCCTTTTAGTCTCCTTCTTCCTCTCGCTGCTGGTCGTCAGCTGGATTCATCCCCGTCTGGTCAAGATCGCCCTGCTGAAAAACATCGTGGACAATCCGGACGCGCGCAAATTGCAGCGCACTCCGGTTCCGGTTCTGGGAGGCGTCGCCGTCTTCTTCGGCATCGTGATCGGCATCGGAAGCGTCGAAAGCGCCGTGAACAGCTCGGGACTGCTGATCGTCATCATGGCCATGATGGCGATGCTCTACACCGGGACGATGGACGACATTCTGAACCTCTCCCCAGCCCTGCGGTTCCTGATCGAAATCCTCGTCGTACTGTTGCTGATCCATGCGGGAGGCTACTGCATCGACGATTTTCACGGATTATGGGGCATCGGCCGAATTCCCCGATGGATAGCCGTTCCGCTGACCGTCGTCGCGTCCGTGGGGATCATCAACGCCATCAACCTGATCGACGGCGTGAACGGACTCTCTTCGGGATTCTGCATCCTGGCCTGCATGATGTTCGGCACGCTGTTCTATCTGTCGGGCGATATGAAAATGACGCTTCTGGCCGTGGTGTCGGTCGGGGCGCTGATCCCTTTCTTTTTCCACAACGTCTTCGGCAAAACATCGAAGATGTTCATCGGCGACGGCGGCACGCTGGTGATGGGCATCATCATGTCGATTTTCGTCATCGAAATATTGCAAAGCGGCTCGCTCTGCGCCGCTTACGTAGGGGAGAGCATCGGGCTGATCCCTTTTGCGCTCGCCGTCCTGTGCATTCCCGTGTTCGATACGCTGCGCGTCATGTCAACCCGCATTTTGAAAGGCACGTCGCCCTTTCATCCCGATAAGACGCACCTGCATCACATGTTCATCGAATTGGGCGCCTCGCATATGGCGACGACTCTGGCGATTCTGTCCCTGAACGTGTCTGTGGTCCTGTGCTGGTGGTTGCTGGCCGTGTCGGGCGCCCCGATCGACGTACAGCTGTATGCCGTCGCAGGAATGAGTCTGCTGGCCACATTCGGACTGTATCATTTCATGCAATGGCATCTGGACCGCAATACGGAATTGCTGCGCAAAATCCGCCGGATAGGGTACGGAATCCATATCAGCCGCACCCGAGGGTTCATCTGGCTGCAAAAGACGATCGACCGGATTTGACGCCGCCATCGTAATGGAAACAAATCATTCAATCGCAAATATGAGAATCACAAACATCCTACGGGTGTCGGTCGCAGCTGCGCTGCTCAGTTCATGTGCCACACCGAAAATCGCTTATTTCCAGGATATACAGCCGGGGACGGCGGAGGAAGTGTCGAGCGCCACGGAGATCCGGGTGCGGCCGGAAGACAAGATCTCCATATTGGTCAACAGCAAAGATCCGCTGCTGGCCAATCTGTTCAATCTCCCCATCGTATCCCGGCAGATCGGCACGGTCTCGTCCGCCTCGTCTTCGAATAGCCAGGGCATATCCGGATATACGGTAAACAAGGAGGGCGACATCGACTTTCCGGTATTGGGTCCGGTCCATGTGGCCGGCATGACCCGCGAAGAGATCGCCGCCCACATCAAGCACGAGCTGATCTCGCAGGACCTGGTCAAAGACCCTGTCGTAACAGTCGAGTTCATGAACCTGACCGTCTCGGTTTTAGGCGAGGTCGTCCACCCCGGACGTTTCAGCATCGACAAGGACCGGCTGACGCTGCTGGATGCCATCAGCATGGCCGGGGACCTCACAGTCTACGGCAAACGGGACAACGTGCTGGTCCAGCGCGACGAGAACGGGAAAAAGGTGCTTTACAAAGTCAACCTGAATTCGGGGCACGACCTCTACGCATCTCCGGTCTACTACCTGCAACAGAACGACATCGTATACGTCGAACCCAATTCCGTACGGGCGCGGCAGGCCACCGTGAACGGGAACAACGTCCGTTCCGCGTCTTTCTGGATGTCGCTGGCCTCGCTGCTGACAACCATCACCGTATTAATCGTGAAATAAGAAAATAGAATATGTCCATCAATCAAAAAAGACCGACGCAGGCCGATGATTTCATCCGAATACAGGATTTGCTATATCTGTGCCTGGCCAAATGGAAATGGTTCGTGCTGTCATTGGCGGTGACGGTAGGCATCGCCGTCTTCTACCTGCTGCGAACCCCTGCGGTTTATACCCGGACGGCATCGGTCCTGATCAAAGACGATTCGAAGGGCAAATCGGTCTCTTCGGACTTGGAATCCTTCTCGGAATTCGGGCTGTTCCAGTCGAGCACCAACGTAAACAACGAACTGGTGGCGCTCCAGTCTCCGGCCGTGATGACCGAGGTCGTGAAACGCCTGCATCTGGATATGAACTACACCGTTCCCGGCCGGTTCCACCGGCGGGTCGCCTATGGTCCGACCCTGCCGGTCAGCGTCTCGATAAACGATCTGTCCGAAAACGAATCCGCCGGCTTCACCTTACGCATACTGCCGGACAGCACCGTCCGGCTGTCCGATTTCACCCGCAACGGCAATGAGTTCGACGACGAAATCTCCGGGAGGTTGTCCGACACGGTAACGACACCCCTGGGAATCCTGAAAATAGAGACCACGCCCCACTACAAAAGCCAAGAGCCGTATACGCTGTATGTCGTTCGCAGCAGCCTGCACGGAACGGTGGGGCAGTACTCCTCGAACCTGTCCGTAGCTCTGAGCAGCGAAAAGACATCGATCGTCAACCTCACATTCCGGGATCATTCCATCCAGCGCGCCGAAGACATTCTCAACACGCTGATCTCCGTTTACAACGAAAACTGGGTGAAGGATAAAAACCAGATCGCCGTCAGCACCTCGATGTTCATCAACGAGCGTCTGAGGGTGATCGAGCGGGAGCTCGGAAACGTGGACGAGGACATATCGTCGTACAAGAGCGAACATCTGCTGCCGGACGTGCAGGCGGCCTCCAGCATGTACATGGCGCAGAGCAACCAGACGAACGCCCTGATACTCACGCTGAACAACCAGCTCTACATGACGCGGTACATCCGGAACTACCTGACTAACGACGCCAACAGGAACCAGCTGCTGCCGGCCAACTCGGGCATCGAGAGCGCCAACATCGAATCGCAGATCGCAGAATACAACAAACAGCTGTTGCAGCGCAACAGTCTGGTCGCCAACAGCAGCACGCAAAACCCGCTGGTCGTGGATATGGATCAGGCGCTGACCGCCATGCGGCATGCCATAGTCCAGTCCATCGACAATCAGATCGTGACGTTGAATGCACAGATCGAAAGTTTGCAGCAGAGCGAACAGCAGACGACATCCCGTATCGCGGCCAATCCCACCCAGGCGAAATACCTGCTTTCGGTGGAACGCCAGCAGAAGGTAAAGGAAGCACTGTATCTGTTCCTGCTTCAAAAACGCGAGGAAAACGAATTGTCGCAGGCATTCACGGCCTACAACACCCGCATCGTCACCCCGCCGGGAGGCAGTATGCTGCCGACATCCCCGGTACGGAAAAACATCCTGCTGGCGGCGATCGCATTGGGACTGCTTATCCCTGTGGTCGTCATCTTCCTGAGGGAGAATATGAACACGAAAATCCGGGGACGCAAGGACCTGGAAGGCGTGGCCGTGCCGTTCATCGGCGAAATTCCGCTCTTCGCGCGCCGAAAAAAGGGTTTGTTCCGGGACAAAACGGCCGATGTGAAAGCCGTCGTGGTCCGGGAGGGATGCCGCGACATCATCAACGAGGCTTTTCGGGTGCTGCGCACCAATCTGGAATTCATGACCGGCAAAGACCGGAAGTCGAATGTCATCGTCATGACCTCGTTCAATCCGGGCAGCGGCAAATCGTTCCTGACGATGAACATCGCCGTGAGCCTTGCCATCAAGGGCAAGAAAGTGCTGGTTATCGACGGCGATCTGCGCCACGGCTCCAGCTCGGCCTATGTCGGTTCGCCCAAACCGGGACTGAGCGACTATCTGAGCGGGCGCGTGGAGCGTCTTGCCGACATCATCGTGACCGACAAGAGCCATAAGCATCTGGACATCCTGCCCGTGGGCACCATACCGCCCAATCCGACCGAACTGCTGTTCGACGAGCGGCTGAAACAAGCGATCGACGCCGCAAGGGAGCAATACGACTACGTGCTGATCGACTGTCCGCCGATCGAACTGGTCGCCGATACGCAGATCATCGAGAAACTGGCCGACCGGACTATCTTCGTGATCCGCGCCGGGCTGCTCGAACGGAGCATGCTCGTTGAACTGGAAAAGATCTACGACGAGAAAAAGTACAAGAATATGTCCATGATCCTGAACGGCACCGAAGAAAGCGGCGGCCGCTACGGATACGGCTATCGCTATGGTTATCACTACGGTTACGGCTCAGGATACCACTATGGCTCCGACGAGAAGCCGAGGGGGGGGGAAATGGCTGGTCGTTAAATGATTGAAACCATGAATCTCTGGCCGTTCAGAAAGCGCGTTTCATTGCAGGACAGCGGTATTTTCAGCGGATTCACCGACTGGCACTCGCACATTCTGCCGGGTGTGGACGACGGCGTGCGGACGATGGGGGAGTCTTTGGAGATTCTGCGCCTGTACGAAAAGCTGGGAGTAAGATCCGTATGGCTCACGCCGCACATCATGGAGGACATTCCCAATACCACCGCTCATCTGCGGGAGCGGTTCGCGGAACTGCAAGCCTCTTATTCGGGGAGTGTCGAACTGCACCTCGCAGCTGAAAACATGCTCGACGGTCTTTTCGAGGAGAGGCTGGAAAAGAACGACCTGCTGCCATTGGGTGAAAACGGCGACCATCTGCTGGTGGAAACCAGTTGTTTCAGTCCGCCGATGGACTTGTACGGCATATTGGAGCGGATCAAGGCCAAAGGCTACCATCCGGTTCTCGCACACCCCGAACGCTATGGCTATATGGAGAAAGAAGATTACCAAACGCTGAAAAAACTCGGTATCGAATTTCAACTGAATTTGTTTTCGCTGATCGGTACATACGGGAGAAGCGTACAGCGAAAAGCCGAGTGGTTACTGAAAAATAACATGATAGCCTATCGAGGAAGTGACATTCATCATGCGGAAACATTTCACAATCTGATAATCAGCCGAAAAATAATCATTCCGACATTCCAGTAAAATATAATCAATATCGTCGTTAAATGAAAAACTATAAAATCGCTGTAGCCGGGACAGGCTATGTCGGGATGAGCATTGCCACTCTTTTAGCACAGCACCATCAGGTAACAGCCGTGGATGTCGTTCCCGAAAAAGTGGAACTTATCAACCAGCGAAAATCTCCTATACAGGATGAATATATAGAGAAATACCTGGCAGAAATGCCTCTGAACCTGACAGCTACCCTCGACGGTGCGGCTGCTTACCGGGATGCAGACTTTGTGGTTATTGCCGCTCCGACCAATTATGATCCGGTAAAGAACTATTTCGACACCTCACATGTAGAAGAAGTCATCGAGTTGGTAAAGAGCGTTAATCCTCACGCCATCATGGTTATCAAAAGTACCATTCCGGTAGGATATACTGAAAGTATACGAAAGAAACTTGATACGGAAAATGTTATCTTCTCACCGGAATTCCTGCGAGAGAGCAAAGCTCTGTATGATAATCTCTATCCCAGCCGCATCATCGTAGGCAGACCGAAAGATGATGCCCGTCTAAACGACGCGGCACAGACCTTTGCTGCCCTGTTGCAGGAAGGGGCGATAAAAGAAAATATTGATACACTTTTTATGGGTTTGACCGAAGCCGAGGCTGTGAAACTTTTTGCCAACACCTACTTGGCCTTGCGTGTGAGCTACTTCAATGAGCTGGACACCTACGCCGAAATGAAAGGACTCGACACGCAGGCCATCATCAATGGCGTGAGTCTTGACCCCCGTATCGGCACACATTACAACAATCCGTCGTTCGGTTATGGTGGTTATTGTCTTCCCAAAGACACCAAACAATTGCTTGCCAACTATGCAGATGTTCCAGAAAACTTGATACAGGCCATTGTAGAAAGCAACCGTACTCGCAAAGACTTTATTGCCGACAGGATATTAAATAAAGCCGGCTACTACGACTATTTCAACAAAGGCGACTACGACGCCTCCGCTGAAAAGAGATGTGTAATAGGAGTCTATCGGCTGACAATGAAGTCGAGCAGCGACAACTTCCGCCAGTCATCCATTCAGGGGGTGATGAAGCGTATTAAAGCCAAGGGAGCAGAAGTAGTTATTTATGAGCCGACATTGGAAGATGGAAGTACATTTTTCGGCAGTAAGGTCGTGAATGATTTGAATGCCTTCAAAAAACAATGTCAAGCCATTATCGCCAACCGCTATGATGCCTGCTTGGATGATGTGCAAAAGAAAGTATATACCCGCGATATATTCCGCCGCGATTAGTACCATTTATTTTCATGGCATTTCCTATTATCTCTATTATTGTTCCAGTTCACAATACAGAACAGTATTTGACTGAATGCTTGAATAGTATAATCTGTCAATCCTATAAAGAACTCGAAATTGTTGTGGTCGATGACGCATCAAACGATGGCAGTAGTCGTATCATTGCAGAGTTCCAACAAATAGACAACCGCATCAAGTATTTCAGACATGAAAAAAATGGCGGCATTTGCAAAGCAAGGAACACAGGTCTTAAACACGCAACCGGCAAGTATATAGCATGGTGTGATAGTGATGATGTTCTGCATCCTCAATTTATTGAATATCTACATCAAGTTCTCACCAGAGAGGATGCGGATTTTGTTGAATGTCAAAGCGTATCAGATTACAAGTTCAATAAGGACATTTTACCCCCTCCCATATGGTTTGGAGAACCGGTTACCACGGGTGATGCAACTGACTTCCTACGACGCTTTGCTACTCATGAATTACAGACATCGCTATGGTCTAAGTTGTTCAAACGAGAGTTGTTTGATGAATTTTCATTCCCGGAGGGGAGAATCTATGAGGAGAACTATTATTATGCCGCTGTGCATAACCGCATAAGTAAGGCTGTATATTCAACTCTACCACTTTATTTCTATCGCAAACGTGTTAATTCCATTATGAATACTTTCAGCCCGAAAGAACTGAAAGAAGGATTAAAGATTGTCGATCTGTTCATTACTTTTCCCACCAACGAGTCTAAGGCAATCAAGACACTATTCCGACAAAAAGCATTAAAAAACCTTATCCTATATTGGCAACGCGTTGCTATGATAGATACCAGATTATCCCTAAAAATCAAATACAACAAACTTGTGATACGGTTTATGAATAAAACTGACGCAACACTCAACGACATAGTACCACTCTCTCGTAAGCAGCAATTAATTTATAAACACCGCAACAGCACACTCATGTTCCTTGCCTATATCGTATTCCTTAAATACGTCAAGGGAAACAATAGACAATAAATGGAAAATATATCTGAACTCAAAAAAAAAGGGCTGAAAAGCAGCGCTTGGAATTTCCTTAATTTGTTAACCAATCAATTACGGAATTTTATAGTTACGCTCATCTTGGCTCGGCTTCTTACTCCAGCTGATTTTGGTTTAGTGAGCATGGCGATGGTACTAAATGCCATATTGGACTTTTTTGTTGATTTCGGATTCAGCAGTGCCATTATCCGTAAAGATAAAATCACAGAGGTGGAAATTTCCACCGTGTTTTGGCTCAATATCGCCATTGGAGGCATTTGCACTCTACTGGTGTTTTCATGCGCCCCTGTTTTTGCATGGTTTTACGAGATGCCCAAATTGGAGAACGTAGTTCGTGTCACATCATGGTCGTTTTTTATAAGTTCTCTCGGAACACTGCAAACAGCTATATTCCAACGGTCACTCAATTTCCGTGCCCCATTCAAGGCAAAACTAATATCCAGCATAGCATCGGGAATTCTGGGCATTGTTCTGGCATTGTGTGGATTTGGCGTTTGGGCATTAGTGTTTTCCAATCTTTCAGGGTGGATGCTCTACTCTGGGACCATTTGGCTAATCTCCACTTGGCGTCCCAAATTTATCTTCAAACCCCGAAATGTGGGTGATATGGTATCATTCGGATGGAAAGTAACGCTTTCAACTCTCATAAATCGCGTTTTCAAGCAAATGGACACATTTATAATCGGGAAAATATATTCGGCGGCTTCTTTGGGACTGTTTAACAGGGCACAGTCGCTTAACTATTTGGTTATAGATTATTCCTTTTCATCCATCCGTAGTGTGATGCTGCCTGCACTGAGTAAATTGCAAAACGACAACGAAGCCTTGTGTTACAGTGTGCTGAAACTGCTGAATGTCATCTCATTTCTAACATTCCTTTTTGCAGGATTGATGTATTTGTGTGCTGACGACCTAATTATACTGCTCTATGGAAGTCAGTGGGAAGGCGCTATTGAAATCTTCCAGATATTGGGATTATTCTCCATATCTATGTGTCTCCCTGTAGTTTTCGATACTGTAATGACTGTGGCTAACCGCATGAATATGTACCTATGGAGTAGCATCCTGCGAAGCAGCATGCTGATATTTGCCATTCCATTCGGGCTATACTACGGACTGACGGCCTATGTATGGGCCATCTCTATAATAGGGATTTTGAAACTAATCGTAACGTTATTCACCACAAGGAGTTGCATCGGGTTGCCTATAAAATCTCAGATTGACTCAATTATAAGATACGTTTTTCCATTTTTGCTCCCTCTGATTATCTGGCATTTTATCAGGTTTCAAACCGATTACCATATAATCAATATTTTACTCAAAGGCATCTATTATTCGGCAATTTACTTGAGCCTCAACATCGCCATGCACAATGAGGGTTATGGCACATGCAAAGCTCTAATTCTCCAAATAATCGACAAGAGAATCAAAAAAAGACAATAAAATGGCACACTTACTGATTGTTACAAATAGTTTCCCTTACAGTGGATACACCGAAGGATGTTTTATCAAGCCCGAATTGGATGCTTTGTGTGATGCTTTCGAGTGTGTCACCGTAATCCCCGACCATGTGGAAGAAAAGCATCTCAATCGGTTCGATGGAAACGCGAAATATCTGCTTGAACTTGAATATGAATATATGTTAAATTCGAAGGGGGGGGGTATTCTAGCATACTTCCTTTGCTGAAATACTTGTTTCATCCTCAGGTAATAAAGGCCATACTCAAAGATAAAAAGGCAATATCTTCAAGGTTAAAACTATATTCGTTGTTATCGTTCTACCACAATGCCTATACATTCAAGCAATGGCTGAAACAGAAGTACTTCACGCCCGGACATCCGGAATATGTGATATACACATTTTGGTTTCATGCCAATACGCTCGGGGCGGCAATGCTGGCAAACAGCGAGAATGTCCGAATTGTAACCCGCGCACACGGCTACGACATTTTTGATGAAAGGGTGATTTACCGCTCGCATTATATGCGGGAACTTACACTATCAAAGATTAACGCAGTTTATGCCTGCAGTAGCGATGGAGCTACATATATAAGACAACATTACCCACAATACGCTGATAAAATAAAGGTATCCTTTTTAGGATCGACAAAACTGTATAAGGGTACTTCTTATGCAAACGATAATATTCAGAAATTGACATTCTTCTCATGCTCACGCATTCATTCCGTGAAACGTGTACCGCAAGTGGCTCAATTTTTACAGCATTTGGCATACCGCTTTCCGAGAATTGAATTTGAATGGATTCATGCTGGTGATGGAGAAGAAAGAGACAAAGTTGTAGAAATAATAAATCATAGAAGATCTGCAAATTTTACAGCACGCCTCTTAGGGATATTGTCAAATGAGGAGGTACAAAAATTATATCTCAAAGAACCTGTCGATTGGTTTATATCGCTCAGTTCAAGCGAAGGTTTGCCAATATCAATATGCGAAGCTCTGTCATACGGCGTGCCGGTGGTAGCCACGGATGTGGGCGGTGTGCATGAAGTGGTGAGTGAGGATGTAGGAATCCTGCTCAGTGAGCCCACCGAAATGGAAACTTTCATTATTAAAATATCAGAATTTATAACCGACCGAAGTGCCTACTTGAAGTTGCGTAGAAATGCCGAGGCTCGCTGGCAAGAATTGTTTGATGCCAGGCGCCTCAGGGATAATTTCGTGGAAGAAATTTCATAGACACTCCACACGCACACTATGTGTGTCACACTTCTTGCGGTTAATACTCTAAACTGACAATGAACTGACAATGAATATACTGCGACGCATTATTGGCAAGTTGCGTGAAACGCACTGGCGCTACCGACTCCAAGGCTCCGTCGTGAGGGTGCAAGGCGAGATGAACGTTTCAAACGACGGGGTAGTCATCCGAAACTCAATGATCTATGTCGATAAGAATTCTGTGCTTATACTGCACGAGGGGGTTCGGATTGAGGGCATCGGACTATGGGTCACTAACGGTGGCCGAGTGGAGATTGGGGCACACAGTTTCCTTGAACGCAGCAGCAATGCTACGAAACCAGAATATATCGTTAATAGCGGCGTGTTACGAGTGGCAGACCACACTAAGCTGGCAGGCCAGCGGTTGTGGATACGATACGGCGGCAACATAGAGGTGGGACAATACACCAACGTGAACCCGGGCAGCGAAATCCGCGCCGACGAAAAAGTCCTCATCGGCAGTTACTGCCAACTTAGTTACAATTTACGTATTTGGGACACCAATACCCATTGCATCTACACCCTAGAAGAACGCCGTTGGCTGACGCGTAACTACTTCCCGCGTTTCGGCTATGAATACGAGCGACCTCGCACAGCCCCAGTAGTGATAGGCGACGGCACATGGATAGGTGAGCGAGCATCGATAATGAAAGGTACAATACTGGGTGAAAACGTGATCATTGGCTACAACACCACAGTTGCAGGCAAGCATATTCCCGCCAACAAAACTGTTGTGCAAAGAATAGAGCTGAAAATCATTTAATTCCATAGAATTAATGACGACGACTCCAAAAGTATCAATACTTATCCCATGCTACAATTCAGAGCGGTTCATTGCTGAGACGCTCGATAGTTGCCTTGCACAGACATACAGCAATATAGAAATAATCATTGTGGACGATGGTTCGACAGACCGTTCCCTTGCCATTGCCCGAGAAAATTACGAAAGTAAAGACAGGCGAGTGAGAGTCATCAGTCAGCCCAATACCGGTGCATGCAAGGCAAGAAACAATGCGCTTGATCATTCATCAGGCGAATATGTGATGTTTCTTGATGCCGATAATATAATTTCCACCAACAAAATAGAAGTACAATTAGCCCGTCTTATGGAAGCATCCGATGAAACGGCTGTAGCAACGTGCCTGTGGGATAGATTCCACATTGACATAAATGAGGCTACTTTCCCCAAACAGACGGTTTATAGAGATTATGACCTTGGTTTCGATATGTTGCTTGACCTATGGAATTGTTCCGAAATGTTCGAAACAGCATGCTATCTGTTAAGCCGCACGCTTGCCTTAAAAGCAGGGAAATGGGATGAAAGTTTGCGCAAGAATCAAGACGGGGAATATTTCTCGCGGGTGTTGATGTTTGCCACTAAGGTTCTCTTTTGTCCGGAAGCAAGACTGTACTATCGTACTGGAGAGTATGACAGTGTGAGCAAGAGTAATTCCAAAGCAAAAATAGAGTCATACCTCAAAAGCTTAAAACTCTATAAAAAGAATGCTTTGGCGCATGAAGATTCCAAGCGAGTGAAGAATGCTTTAGCACACAATTTCAGTCTGTTTATGTATTTGCATTATGGTCAATATCCCGATTTATGCCAAAAAGCTAAACAAGAATTGCTGAACATGAATATGCGCATGCTTCCTTCTGGCACCAAACGAACGAAAATTATATCAAAGCTTATTGGGGCTGAAAATTTCTTGAAACTGAGGCAGCTAATATTAAATCGTTAATAATAAATGAAATCTAAATTACGAATATTATCAGTTGGCGGTTTTTCGGGATTGGGTAAGAGCAACACATGTCTTCAACGCGACCGCATTCTACAAACATTTGGGCCGGTAGATCATGTGGATACCACCTCAACTCCAATTAATTTATTGTATCGTTTATGTAATAAGTTATTTCAATGGGGCTTTCCGGTTTCATTGCCAGATTTGAATAAGGTGAATAAACAAATACAAGAACTGATACGCAATAAAGAATACGATATAATTTGGATAGATAAAGGCCTTGTCATTCATGAAGATAGTTTCAATGTCATAAAGCAGAATGCGCCTAACGCCAAGCTGATAGGCTATTCACCCGACTATATGTGCGCTCGCCATAACCAAACCAAAGACTTTCTTGCATCATTGAAGTATTATGATGTATATGTAACTACAAAGTCTTATTCTGTGGGTGAGTTAAAAGCTCTTGGTTGTAAAGATGTGTATTTTGTCGGAAACTCTTATCAGAAAGGATTTCACAAACCATATATACTGACTCCTGACGAACAAAAAAAATATAGTTGCGATGTAGGCTTCATTGGGGCATGGGAGAAAGAGCGCAGCAATTCCATCGTGTACCTCGCTAAGCACGGTATAAAAGTGAAAGTATGGGGAAGTAACGAGTGGAAAGATATTTGTAAAAAACATAAGAACATGGAATTTGCCGGACGAGAGTTGTACGACGAAAGTTATTGCAAGGCGATTTGCGGGTGCAAAATATCATTGTGCTTCCTGAGAAAGATAAACCTAGACTTGCAAACTACCCGAAGTGTAGAAATACCAGCTTGTGGGAGTTTTATGCTGGCAGAACGGACAACCGAACACATAGACATGTTTGAGGAAGGAAAGGAAGCGGTTTATTTCTCCTCTAATGAGGAACTGTTGCAAAAATGCCTATATTATCTGAAGCACAATGATGAGCGGAGGCAAATTGCAATTGCAGGGCATGAACGATGTGTGCAATCGAGTTATTCCAATCATGACAGAATCAGAACTATCATAGATTATGCCCTCAATAAGCAATAAGTCTCTTATTACTGTAATAATTCCGGTATATAATGCTGAGAAGTTAATTACTGAGTGTATTGAATCAGTCATTTGCCAAACCGTTGAATATTGGAACATGATATTGGTAAACGACGGCTCGTCGGATCAATCAGGTAAAATATGTCAAATGTATGCCCAGCGAGATGACCGCATCACCCTTATTAATCAACATAATGGTGGCCCAGGTAAAGCTCGGAATGCTGGAATAGATGCCTGCAAAACCCCTTGGTTTACTTTTATTGATGCAGATGACAAACTACTGCCCTCCTATCTGGGAAATTTTCGTGTAGATCTTTGCAAGCACAATGCGGTGCTAAGCTGTCAAGGATTGAAACGTGTAGATCTTAAGGGAAATCCACTCGGAGAGGAATACCGCTTTGATAACACAGTTTATGCGGGCGAGAATTTCATGGAAAGAGCATTCTGCAGAGATAGGTTATACAGCTATGGGCAGTCTGTGGGGAAATTATATAATAAATCGTTATGCGACAAACACAACATCCGATTTAATACAGAAATCAGATGGAGCGAGGATCATTTGTTCTATCTACAATATTTGTTGTGGGTGGAAGAGATACACACACATGCAGGTTGTTTGTATCTATATCAACTCGATGCTGGACAAGAAACACTTACACACAGGCCCCTTCCTTATAGTGAAGCGATGGCAATATTCAAATGTT
This sequence comes from Alistipes intestinihominis, assembly GCF_040095975.1. Taxonomy (NCBI): domain Bacteria; kingdom Pseudomonadati; phylum Bacteroidota; class Bacteroidia; order Bacteroidales; family Rikenellaceae; genus Alistipes; species Alistipes intestinihominis. The sequence goes on along the minus strand of NZ_JBBMFL010000021.1, from coordinate 12,071 downwards.
TGTATCCGGCAGCAAATGCTGTGGTGCAGAAATTTGGTCTGGAAGGCACTCCTGTCATAGATACAATAAACTATCATTCTGTAACCGCAGGTTTTTCTAACGTACTACAAAACCTATATCGTGAAAATCCGAATAAATATACACGTATATCTATACTTAAAGAACTTCGTGTTGCTATGCGGCAATTACACAAAAAATACAACCCATATGGCACAGCCGCTAAACTATTGAAACCAATGCTTTTATATTTTCCTCTGCCGCTATTAGATATGATGCTTTCTTTCAAATCTTATGCGAAATGAAAATTCTATATATCTATCGGGAAAAAGAAAAAAATGAACACAGCATTGAAGCTGTATTCGATACTGTCTCCGAAACATTGAAGGAATTCGGACACGATATTCATAAATGGTACAAGCCGATGTCGTGGCGGCAAACATTCCAGGAAATATGGAAACTTCGCAAAGAAGGTTATGATATTTACCACATTACTGGCGATGTGAATTACCTCTGGCTTTTCTTTCCGTGGAAAAAAACCACCATGACTTGCCATGACATAGGTATGTACAAAAACAATCCCAAAACGATTGTCTGCGTGTTATATGTTCTCGCAAGTTTCATTCTATCGACTATTTTCCTCAAGAAAATAACGGCAGTTAGCGAACTGACAAAAAACGACTTAATAAAAATCCTCCATGTCAAGCCTCATAAAATACAAGTAATTCCCAATCCCTTGTCATTGCCTGTTTATAAAAGCCCTAAATCATTCAATAAGGATTGCCCAGTCATACTTCAGATAGGAACTGGTTGGCACAAAAATCTACAAGGGTTAGTTGAAAGTGCGCGAGGAATAAAGTGCCACCTCAACATAATAGGCCAACCCAATGATGCCGACATTGCGCGTATGAAAGAGTATGGAATAAGCTATTCGATTTCGCACCATATCTCTACTGAAGAAGTTGTTCATAAATATGAGAATTGCGATATTCTCTATTTCGTTTCACGCTCAGAAGGCTTCGGAATGCCAATTATTGAGGCTCAGACTGTGGGACGCGCAATTTTAACAAGCCAGACTGAACCTACAAGAACGGTAGCTGGTGGTGCAGCATTATTATTTAACCCCGAAGACCATCAATCCATTCATCGCGGATTTTTACAAATCATTAATAATGATGGCTTGCGCGAACAAATGATAGAAGACGGATATAAAAACGCCGCAAAATACCAACCCACCATAATTGGACGACAGTATGAACAGTTTTATAAAAGTATCTTCAATCTCGACCAATGACAATCTCTGATAAACAGATAGATATGGGAAAGAATATTATGTATTCTATCCTAATATCAGTTGTATATATAATCTTGCACCCATCGGGATATTATGATTTTAATTTACGATTTATCGTTGCCATTGGTCTTATCCCAGTTGCAAGCATGGCTCTTTTAATGCTGCAAACGTCAGAAATTCGCGTTGTAGTGGTTACATTGGTTTTGTATCAAACATGGAATATGTTTATGCAACCATACACATGGAAATTGCCAATTAAATCAATATACCGTATTTTCAGCGAAACTGATTTCCCAATGATGGCATTATGTAGTGCGTTATCTATATGGGCATTATATATAGGAATTATGTACGGGTTACAAAGAGTTAACCCCAAATCTTTATTTACCCAAAACAATCTTGATGTTAATCAGATAGAGAAGTTGCTCATATATATGATAGCCGGGGGATTCGCTTTGCAGATAGTTCAAAAAATAATCCACTATTTAAGCATCCCTTTTGGTTTTTTAGGACTTATTGAGACTATGCTGCCAGCTACAATCGGCGCGGTTGCACTGCTTTACTGGTTAAGAGGCGGTAGAAAGATTTTATACTTAATACTGACCTCTGTTTATATAGCATATTATTTCGTATACTACATAGGTGGAACATTGTTCATATACTCTATTTTCTTAGTAGCTGCTCCCATTGTAATATATATCGTGGAGAGGAAGAAAGTACCATATAAGACTATTTTTATAGTAACGATATTGTTACTACCGATTTATCTTTCTCGGCATACATATCGAAGTAAGGGGCTATATTCCAGCGGAACCGAACGACTGCTCATAGGTTGGAAAATCTTAGAGACAGAATATGCCAATGCCAACATGTCGCATTGGCAAGAACTTATTGATAAAAACAATCAGGATTATAATGTTGACAACCGTACTGAAGGTGTCTCTTATTTAGCCACTATCATTAATCGCATAAACAATGGCACATCCCAACATGTGTATGGAGAAACTATTGCATGGTTACCGACAATGGTTATCCCTCGTTTCTTAATCCCATTCCGGCCAAATCAAAATATGGGCGATAAATGGGCCATATATTATGGGGTGAAAGATGTTTCATGGAGGGCCAGTATCAATTTCCCGATGCTTTGCGAATTTTATGCCAACTTTGGATATTTAGGAATGATAATCTTATCGTTTTTCAATGGCATTTTTATTATATGGATGATGGGCAAATTCAATAACGGAATAGGGGATACTAATCTTATGTTGTTCATTTTTGTGGTCACTAAAATTATCGTGATAGAAGCAAATGTCACTTTGGCATACGGAGCCATCCTGCAAGTTATTGCAGTTTGTTGGTTGATAAAAAGATTTATTCTCAGAACAGCTTAATAACTGTTATAGATATGATGAATATATCCACAGAACTAAGTAATAAGATTAAAATCCTGTCATTCTGCTCGATTATATTCGTTGTGTGGATGCACGCCTATTATTTGGAAAGCGAAAGATGGCCTGCATTGTATTTTGCACAAAAGTTTGTGGCATTATTTGCCGACTTTGCAGTACCAATATTCTTCATCATATCCGGCTTCTTGTTCTTTGCCAATTTTAATATAGTTGATGGTACAACAAATTTCTTCATTTCTAAAATCAAGAAAAGGATACGCATGCTAGTCTTGCCATACGCAATATGGTGCACGTTGTACATTGCGATAATATTCATCATTGGCTTTTTCGTTGACTATAAGACAGACTATTTTGTTTATTGTAAGCAAGGACAATGGTGGAAATTTTTGTCGTATGTTTATCTTGAACCTGCTGCATTTCATCTTTGGTTTGTCAGGGACTTGTTTATAGTCATCTTGTGTAGCCCTCTTATATTCCTATTTATTAAATATCTGCCCATATATGTGCAAATTGGTTGCTTGTTGCCATTGGGAGTTTTCCAATTTATTCCCATAATATCGTGGGGATTGCTTTGGTTCACAATTGGATCAATGTTTTCTTTAAATAAAAAAGAGATATTTTATTTCATAAATCCCAAATTGGCAATATTGTGTCTAATAGCATATTCCACGGCTATTGCTTGTTTTGTTCTGTTCGATATATCTCTTGCAAGCGATAGGCCTTATGCAGCATTGGTCATCCTATCAGGAGTTGCCGGGATATGGAAAGGAGGAGGCTATTTATGTTCGTTCAATTCAGTTAATCCAATGATGTATTACACGTTTTTCATATATTGCTCACACATTCCTCTTTTGAATATTGTAAAGACAATAATATATCCACGGCTTATAAATTCCGGCATTGGTTGCACATTAGGTTTTCTGCTATCGCCCGTAGTCACAATCTCAGCATGTTTAATAGTTGGGAAACTATTACAGTCAAAAGCACCCCTGCTGTATCGTGTCTTATCAGGAGGTAGATAAGTAATATGATTCGCAAGTTTGAATTCCACATTCCAGGGGGGGGGCAAGCGTCACACTTTCTAATACAACTTCCATACGTTGATTTGTTTTGGTTCCATATGCCGGCATTCTTTATGATCACAGACTATTTATTTATAAATGGATGTCAGCCTTTTACTATGAAATTAGTATTTTATTCGCTGATACTAAATAACCATCAGGCGAATGTAGCTGATGAATTGTGGGAATTGACGAGACATAGCTATTGCTTTGTAGAGCTTGCCAATTTACAAGCCGAGCATCGAAAAGGAGATTCGCATGATTATAGCGATCGGCCTTATTTATTGCAGGCCTGGCAATCGAAAGAGAATTACAGCAAAGCTATGAAGTTGGCACAAACAGCTGAATGTTGTGTGTTCTCAGGAGTGCGTGCTTTGCCTTTTCAAAAGGCACGAATGAAGCGAGGGCTGCTATCGTTCGACATGAGCGAGCGATGGCTGAAGCGGGGTGTTTTGAATTTATTCTCACCAACTATCTTGAAAATGTCACTCGCCTATCATTTCGGAGGTTGGAGTAGAAAACCGTTGTATAAACTTTGTTGCAGTGCATTTGCAGCAGCAGACCAATACAAAGTAGGTACTTATCATGGACGTTGCTACAAATGGGGTTATTTCACCCGGGTGGAAAAAGTTAACGTTGAAGCATTCCCGGATGTTTCCACATTAAATATCACACCACTTATGTGGTGTTCAAGATATTTAATGTGGAAACATCCGGAACTACCCATATTGATGGCCCGCCGACTCAAAAACAAGGGATATCGTTTTATACTTGACATGTATGGAAACGGAGAGTATGAAATCCAGACACGGCGACTTGCCAAAGAATTAGAGGTGGAAGATGTCGTTCGTTTCATTGGAGTCAAGCCCAATAACGAATTATTGGATGACATGCGAAGACATAGCATATTCCTTTTCACAAGTGACAGGAACGAAGGCTGGGGGGCTGTGGCCAATGAAAGCATGTCCAATGGTTGTGTGTTGGTGGCGAGCGATGGAATAGGAAGTTCTCCATATTTGATCAATGATGGGCAGACGGGGTTGTTATTTACCAGTCCCAAGCAATCAAGTAGTTTCAACCGCCCAGATATTGTAGCGTTGGATTCCTTATGCGACAAAGTGGAGTACCTGCTTGCCAATCCTCGTAAATGGCAAGACATGCGAAATCGCTCTACCGCCCTGATGCAGGGCCTATGGAATCCCCATATCGCAGCCGAAAGGCTGTTGATCCTAATCGACTGTCTGGAAAAAGGGAAAGATGCTCCTTTTGTCGAAGGACCTTGTTCAAAAGCATAAACACAGATTTGATATATGAAGGTATTACAAACCATCGCTGGGTTTGGTGCGCTGTATGGTGGGATTGCCACCTGCACATATGACTTGATTTCTGCGATGTATAGTATTGGTTTTCCTGTTGATTTGTTGACCTTAGAAGTGAAAAACAAATCGGATGTATTGATGGGCAAAAGTGAAAATTGGATTAAAGCATTGCCCAACGATGCAATGACTCCGTACGAATATTCAAAGAGTATCTCTTACTATCTTCAAAACAATGAGTATGACCTTTACCATACCAATGGGTTGTGGATGTATTGTAACCATATCACTTGCTCTATGGCAAGGCATAAGCGTAAACCTTATATTATCACGCCGCATGGAATGCTTTATCCTGGAGCATTAAAACGATCGTATTGGAAAAAATGGCCGCTGATACAGCTTTATTTTCGCAAGGATATTAATTGTGCCGATTGCTTACATGTTACTTGTAGACCTGAAATGGAACATGTACGACAATTTGGATATCGCGGAGCTATAGCAGTTATTCCAAATCCGGCCAATCTGCCTAGTTATCTAAAAGAGATTGCGGCAGCAAAGCCGTCCTTTCTGGGGTGTAGTCGATTGAGGAAGTTTGGCTTCCTCGGACGACTACACCCCAGAAAGAAAGTTGAGAACCTTCTTTATGGAATGGCTCAACTATCTCATCCGCAAGACTGTGAACTCATAATAATGGGGAAAGGAGATGACAATTATGAACAATTCCTACATAAAGAAACGGAGCGATTAGGATTGAAGAATGTGACATTTAGCGGCTTTGTTTCGGGACGTGAAAAGTATGAACAATTGGCACAACTATCATGCCTATTCGTGCCAAGCGACTTCGAGAACTTCGGCATGATTGTCACAGAAGCTCTCTCGGTAGGCACTCCTGTGATGGCAAGCCTTGGTACTCCATGGGAAGAACTAAACACAGTTGGTTGCGGCTGGTGGATAGATCGTTCACCCGAAAACATTATCACAGTAATGCAGCAAGTCATCAAGATGCCTGTTTCTGAGTTGCTCTCTATGGGAGAAAAAGGTCGCTGCCTCGTGCAGAAAAAATATACTGCCCCACAAGTAGCAAGGCAAATGCAAAGGCTGTATGAATGGTTATCGGGAGTCGGAAGCAAACCAGGTTTTATAGACGATTAAAATCGCACTCGTTTCCATAATATTAAAATAACATTTAGATGTCAAGCAAAAACCGAATTGAATACATTGATGCAATGCGGGGATTTACCATGATACTCGTAGTGTATGCACATGTAGTATTCTTTAGCTTTGGAATAGACTCGAGCTACCCATCTTTCAATCAATTCTTTATGTTGATGCGTATGCCTCTATTTTTTTTCATCAGCGGTTTCATTTTCTATAGAGAAACGACATGGACTTCCAAAATAGTTTCGCAATTTATTTGGAAGAAGTTTAAGGTCCAAGTGGTTTCTACATTAATCATATATACAATATTTGTGTTGATTTTACAGCGAAACTTCTGGGATGGTATAACTACTGAAGGGAAATATGGATATTGGTTTACTATAACTCTTTTTGAATTTTTTTTGTTGATACTTGTTCCAATAATTTTTTCTCAATTAACAAAATTGAAACTTGATACTACTCTTATCATTTTCTCACTAAGTATTTTTCTTTTATCACTACAACCAATTAATTCAAAATTGGGACTTGGAATTGATAACCCGGTAACTGCAACAATAGGTTTATTGAATTGGAAATATTTCATATATTTTACACTTGGCGTACTTGCAAAGAAGCATTTCAATTTATTCCTAAAACTGATTGATATCAAACAAATTTTCGCAATAATATGGGGGGGGGAAATAATTCTATACATATTATTGGCGCACGTGAAACAGAATAGTGCCAGTGTTTGGGATAGTCGAATCTGTTTTATTATGGGAATTGGCGTAGCAATATTATCCATAATTATAACTTTTGCGGTTTTCCGACATTATCAAGAATATTTTTCCAAACAAAAACGAATTGGTCGTGTTTTGCAATTTATAGGTACGCGAACTCTTGACATTTACCTACTTCACTACATATTAATTCCAAGGGATTTGAAAATGGTCGGTTGTTTTTTCAAAACATATACAAATCCTTTATTGGAATTTTCAGTATCTATATTATTAGCATTAGTGATTATTGTTGCCTGCTTAGCTATGAGTGCTACAATCCGGTCAAGTACATTTATGTCATCTCTTCTATTTGGAGTAAAATCCAAATCAAATAACATAATAAATGGGTAAAACGGACTTATCACATTACGAAAATTCATGGTATAATCCAGGGAAAGGAACTTTCAAACGGCTTGCTTGGTATTTTACTAACGTACTATTTTTTATCAATCCGCTCAATCCATTTTCAGGTATCAAAATTTGTTTGTTACGAATATTCGGAGCAAAGGTCGGCACAGGTGTGAACATCAAGCCTCACGTCAATATAAAGTACCCGTGGCTGCTAGAAATAGGCAATTACACATGGATTGGTGAAAATGTGTGGATAGACAACCTTGCAATGGTAAGTATCGGCAGCAACGTATGCATCAGCCAAGGAGCCATGTTATTATGTGGCAATCATGATTACAAACGCCCAACATTTGACCTCATGGTAAAACCTATTGTTATTGAAGACGGTGCATGGATTGGTGCTCAATCCACTGTTTGTCCCGGAGTAACAATGCATTCGCATAGTGTTCTTGCTGTCGGTTCTGTCGCATCTAAAGATCTTATGCCGTTCTCTATATATCGAGGGAATCCTGCTGTTAAAGTCGCAGAACGGGTAATGTTTGAATCGTAATCAAACTCTTCGCCCAAAATCAAGTTAATCTGATGAAAATATCAATTGTCACCGCTACATGGAATAGCGGTGCGACTTTGCGTCACACAATGCGAAGCGTGTTGTCACAATCCTATTCCAATATAGAGCATATCATCGTGGATGGCGGCTCAACAGACAACACAATGGAAATCGTACATGAATTGGAACCTGAATATCAAGGTAGATTACGTCATATCAGCGAACGGGACAAGGGGATTTACGATGCCATGAACAAAGGTATCGCAATGGCAACAGGCGATGTGATTGGTATCTTAAACTCGGACGATTTCTATACCTCTCCGGATGTGCTGGAACAAGTGGCGAAAGTGATGGCAGACTCAGAAATAGATGCTGTTTACGGCGATATACATTATGTCAATGACGATGATTTGAATAAATGCGTACGTTACTATTCTTCAAGGATTTTTTCCCGGAAATTAATGCAGCTCGGGTTCATGCCTGCCCATCCGTCATTCTATTGTAGGAAAAGCGTATATGACCGATTCGGAACTTTCAGTCTCGATTACAAAATCGGAGCGGATTTCGAGAATCTACTTCGGCTGATTTTCGTGAATCATATTCGTACAAAATATATCAAAAAGGATTTTGTAACCATGCGCACAGGGGGAGCATCGACAAGCGGGATCGCCAGCCATAAACAGATTTTGCAGGATCATCAGCGGGCGTTCAAAGAGAATGGAGTATACAGCAATATTGCATTCGAATCATTGAGATATGTCTATAAGATTTGCGAGCTCATAGGAACCAAGATCTCAAGAAAGGAAAAACATTGAATCTCAATATTCACTTAAATATCATTTGATGAAAACAGCATTAATTACCGGCATCACCGGACAGGACGGCTCGTTCTTGGCTGAACTCCTTTTGCAAAAAGGGTATGATGTTCACGGCACGATCCGCCGTTCGTCAACCGATTACCGCGAGCGTATCGCCCACTTGGAAGGGCATCCGAACTTCCACCTCCATTACGCTGACCTCGGCGATTCGATGAGCATTCTGCAAGTGGTTAGGAAAATAAAACCGAACGAAATCTACAACCTTGCCGCACAGAGCCATGTGCAGGTTTCGTTTGATGCTCCGGAGTTTACTGCCGATGTCGATGCAACAGGCGTGCTGCGTATCCTTGAGGCTGTGCGCCAATGTGGTCTCACTGAAACCTGCCGTATCTATCAGGCTTCGACCTCGGAACTCTACGGCAAGGTGGAGGAGGTTCCTCAGAATGAAAACACCCCGTTCCATCCCTATTCGCCTTATGCCGTGGCGAAACTCTACGGCTACTGGATCGTCAAGGAGTACCGCAAAGCCTACGACATGTTTTGCTGCTCGGGCATCCTGTTCAACCATGAATCGGAGCGCCGTGGAGAAACATTCGTGACCCGCAAGATCACCCTCGCCGCTGCACGCATCGCCCAAGGCAAGCAGGATAAATTGTATTTAGGCAATCTGTCGTCGCTCCGCGACTGGGGCTACGCCAAGGACTATGTAGAATGTATGTGGCTGATTCTCCAGAACGACAAACCGGAAGATTTCGTCATCGCCACCGGTGAGCAGCACTCTGTGCGTGAATTTTGCTATCTTGCATTCAAATACGTAGGTATCGAATTGGAATTTGTCGGAGAGGGCGAGAACGAGAAAGGTGTCGATAAGGCGACGGGCAAGGTGTTGGTCGAGGTTTCTCCGGATTTCTACCGTCCGACGGATGTGGTGAATCTCTGGGGAGACCCCACCAAGGCCAAGACGAAACTGGGCTGGAACCCGGCAAAAACTCCGTTCGGGGAATTGGTACGTATCATGGTCGAAGCGGATGTGGCGAAAGTGGCCGTGGAACGTGCCGGCGAACAGGTAAAAACGAACCTTGCCGAGTATCTTGAAAAAGGCATCGTAAAATAGGGGAGTCATGATGGACAAAAATGCAAAAATATATGTGGCCGGACACCGGGGCATGGTCGGTTCGGCCATCGTGCGCGAATTGCAGCGTCAGGGATATGCCAATATCGTCACCCGCACGCACAAGGAACTCGATCTGACCCGCCAGGAGGCCGTCGAACGTTTCTTCGCCGAAGAACAGCCGGAATATGTCTTTTTGGCCGCCGCGAAAGTCGGGGGCATCGAAGCGAACCAAAGCGCCCTGGCCGACTTCATGTACGAGAACATGATCCTGGAGATGAACGTGATCCATTCGGCATGGCAGAACGGGTGCAAGAAGCTGGAATTCCTGGGTTCGTCGTGCATTTACCCGCGTATGGCACCCCAACCCATGAAAGAAGAGTGTTTGTTGACATCCGAGCTGGAAAAGACCAATGAAGCCTACGCTCTGGCGAAGATTTCCGGACTGAAATACTGCGAATACCTAAACCGTCAGTACGGCACGGATTATATCAGCGTAATGCCCACGAATCTCTACGGTCCGAACGACAACTACCATCCGACCCACAGCCACGTGCTTCCTGCGCTGATCCGCCGCTTCCACGAAGCGAAAGAACAGCATCTGCCTTTCGTGACCTGCTGGGGCGACGGAAGTCCGCTGCGCGAGTTCCTCTATGTGGATGACCTCGCCGACCTGTGCGTGTTCCTGATGAACAATTACAGCGGCAACGAGACGGTCAATGCCGGTACAGGCAAGGAACTTTCGATCAGGGAACTGACGGAACTCGTGGCGAAAACGGTCGGCTATGAAGGTGAAATCCGCTGGGACCCCTCCAAACCCAACGGCACACCCCGCAAATTGCTCGATGTGTCGAAAGCCGCGGCACTCGGATGGACTTATAAGACGGAATTGGAGGAGGGAATCCGGCTTTCATATCGGGATTTTCTGGAAAACCCCATGCGGGCTGAACGGTAAACTTCGCCCAACGGTCCCTGCATTTCGGAAGAGAACCGCAACGCCGAAACACAACCTGTTCTTGCAACCCAAGGCAGGAAGCAAAGCCCCGCAACGTATTTGTTGCGAGGCTTACTTCATTTTATCCGGAAAGTCCCGAACCTTTCAGTCGCCGAAACTCTCGAACACGCTCACCACATGTTCGGCGATCTCGCAGTCCTGCGCTTCCGTACCGCCGCCAACGCCGATGGCCCCGACAATCTTTCCATCCACAAACAGCGGATAACCGCCTGCAACGAGCGTAATGCGCGGATCGTTGGTTTGAATGCCCATCAGCGGAGCACCCTCGGCGGCTGCGGCAGCCACATCTTTCGTCTTGCATTGCGTTACGGCCGCCGTGTACGCTTTGCCCGGCACGAGCGTGATACTCAATACCAGCGCATCGCCGTAACGACGGTAGACACGCGGCAGACCGTGCCGGTCGGCAACGGCGAAACTGATGTCGATACCCAATTCCTTACTCTTCTCGCGCGCTGCGGCGCACAGTTTGTCGCACAGTTCGTCCGACAGAATCTCTTTTTCATTGATTCGAGCCATACAGATCGTTGTTGTGAGGATTGCAAACAATCCTGCGGTTAATAATCGTTTCATACGTTCGCAGTTCTTATCGGCTACAAAGTTAGATAAGACACTATACGACTGCAATATGTGATAAATTTATCACAGTGTGATTCTTTTCCCGTATCGCGAGATTTATGTACATTTGCAGCGTATGTACGAATATAAGATACCCCCGATAGATCTCGACTGCGGCGTGACGATTACGCAGTATGTCATGGGCGCGAAATGGAAGCCCTATCTGATTAATTGCATGACCAAGGGCATCCACCGCCCCGTGGAGTTTCAGCACGCGATAAAGGGTGCGACGAGGCGCGTGCTGGTGCAGCAGCTCGGCGAACTGGAATCCGTCAGGATCGTGCGCCGCGTAGTATACGATACGATTCCGATGAAAACGGAATACTTTCTGACACCGCTCGGCGAATCGCTCGTCCCCATTATCCGCATGATGGACGCATGGGGCAACGAACACCGGGAGATGTTCGATGAGATGGGAAACCTGAATACGAAATAGAAATAAGCAAGCCCCGCAACATATTTGCTGCGAGGCTCAACTTACTTTGTTCCGAGGCTCCGTATCCGATTTGCAGATTATTTTAGCTTATCGTACTCTTCATCGGTTACGGGTTCGAGCCATTCGTTGGATGTTTTTTCTCCGGGGACATCAAATGCGAGGTGCGCAAACCAACTGTCGGC
>NZ_JBBMFL010000020.1:0-56730 GCF_040095975.1 Alistipes intestinihominis | reverse complement strand
CCCGAAACGGCTGCGCAGTACGGATTCAGTCCCGAAGAGATGAATACGCTGGGCGCACAGATCGCCCGCTGCAACCGACGGATCATCGCTGAGCTGCGCGAAGACTACGAGCGGCTGAAGGCGATCGACTGCCTGCACCGGGAGCCGGAAAGCCTCCCCGAAGGCGAAAATCCGGCATAGAAGACCTTGATAAGGCGAACCGGAGTCAGGACCGCGCATTGAATTTACGGACTTGCTCTGTGGCAGCGACCATGTTGTGAAACATTGTCGCTGTCTTTCGTATTTTTACGCATTTATACCACCCTGCGACCCGCCGGGATTCCCTACCTTTGCACTGCAAAGGTTTTTTTGTATATAGGTATGGGAAAATATTTCGACATGCTCATGGAAGACGTGCGGATGAAGGAGGGCCTTCATGCGTGCATGAACTGCGGCGTTTGTACGGGCGTCTGCCCCGCGGCGGAGTTCTACAACTACGATCCGCGGCAGATCGTCTGCATCGTTCAGACGCGCGACGACGACGCCATCGAGGAGCTGCTCAAAAGCGATACGATCTGGTATTGCGGCGAGTGCATGTCGTGCCGTCCGCGCTGTCCGCGGGGCAATACCCCGGGGTATGTGATCCAGGCGCTTCGCACGCTGTCGCAGAAGCTCGGGTTCTTCGTCGAGAGCGAAAAGGGCCGTCAGCAACTGGCCCTGAAGCGCATCATCGGCGAGAACATTCTCCGCACGGGTTACTGCATCGTGCCGCGGCTGGTGAAACCCGAACTGCACCCCGAGCAGGGCACCGTCTGGAAATGGATTTACGACAACGACAAGGAGATCTACGGCCAGTTCACGCCCGTCTACATGCGTCACGGCGCCGGGGCCCTGCGCCGGCTGGACGAGGAGTCGCTCGCCGAGATCAACGAGATATTCAAGGTCAGCGGCGGCAGCGAGATGTTCGACACCATCGAGCAGCACTCCGACCGCAAGGCCCGCGAAATGGGCTACGAGGAGGGCGCCGACCAGCAGTACATGATGGATGTCTTCCTTTCGAACAGCAACGAACATTATTGACGATGACGATGAAACGAAAGAGTTGGCAGGACTATCAGAAGGAGATCGCCGACGACCGCTATTACTATGCGCGCAGCTGCATCCGGCAGAATTTCTTCCCCGGAAGCGAGAAGCTCTTTATCGACATGCTGCACAACGACCTGGGGAAAGACCTGCTGGACGACCCCAAACACTCGTCGTGCACGGGCATCGGGTATCACTCGGACATCGTGCCGCTGGAGACCATTATGACCGTCGTGGCGCGGCAGTTCGCGCTGATGAACGAAGCGGGGTACGAGAATCTCGTGACTTCGTGCATCACCTCCTTCGGCGTGTACACGGAGATTCTGGCTACGTGGAACGAGTTCCCCGAGACGGAGGAGAAGGCCCGCGAGAACCTTTGGAAAGCCACCAAACGCGAGTTCCGGAAGCCCGCGAGCCTGGCCCACACGTCGGACGTTGTGTTCCACTTCCGCGAGGAGATCGCCGCGCGGGCCAAAAAACGGCTGGTGAACGCCGTCACGGGTGAACCGCTGAAAGTCGTGGAGCACATCGGCTGCCACTACGCCAAGATATTCCCGAAATCGGGCATCGGAGGATCGGAATTTCCCTATGTGCTGGCCGGCATGGTCGAGTCGTGGGGCGGCGAGTGCGTGGATTACCCCGAACGCCGCCACTGCTGCGGATTCGGATTCCGCAACTACCTCGTGCAGGCCAACCGCGGCTATTCGATCGCCAATTCGCACAAGAAGCTGGAGAGCATGGCCCCCTACAAGCCCGATTTCATCGTGGCCAACTGCCCCGGCTGCGCGATGTTCCTCGACAAGTGGCAGTACGCCATCGCCGAGATGGAGGGCACGACCTACGGCCAGAACGGCCACGGCATCCCGGTGCTGACCTACGAGGAGATGGCCGGGCTGGTGCTGGGCTACGACCCCTGGGAGCTGGGGATGCAGATGCACCAGGTCGATGTGGAACCCCTGCTGGACAAGATGGGCATCGAGTACGATCCCGCGGCCAAGTATCTCGGCCGGAACGGAAAATATATCGGAAAACCCGCGTCGGCGGTGGTGAACTGCTGTCCGACGGATACCATTTACGACATCAGAGAGTAATGAAGAAGAAGGTAATAGTCATAGGCGGCGGCGTCGCAGGCATGCAGACGGCCCTGCGTCTGGCGGAGCAGGGCGTCGAGCCCACGATCATCGAGAAGGAGCCCGAACTGGGCGGCAAGCTCCGGGGGTGGCACGTGCTGTTCCCGTCGTTCACGCCCGCGCAGGAGGTGCTGACCGAGCTGCGCCGGAGGGTCAACGAGAGCGGCATCGAGGTGCTGACCTCCGCCGAGGCCAAGGGATTCACGGCGGGCGGCGTGCTGCTCGCCGACGGACGGATGCTGACGTGCGATTCGGTGGTGGTGGCGTCGGGCTTCACGCTCTTCGACGCCTCGATCAAGGAGGAGTACGGCTACGGCATCTACGACAACGTTTTCACGACGGTGGACATCGAGCGCATGCTCAACGAAGGCCGCGTGGCCCGGGCCGACGGATCGCGTCCCAAGCGCATCGCGTTTCTGCACTGCGTGGGTTCGCGCGACGAGAAGGTGTGCCAGCAGCACTGTTCGAAAGTGTGCTGCATCACGGGCGTGAAGCAGGCTATGGAGATGAAGCGGCTCTTCCCCGAAGCCGATGTCTTCAATTTCTACATGGACATCCGCATGTTCGGCCCCGGCTATGAGGAGATGTACCGCGAGGCGCAGCAGAAATACAACATCCATTTTCTGCGCGGGCGTATCTCGGAGGCCAGCCCGACGATCGACGGCCGGGTGCAGATCAAGGCCGAGGACACGCTGACGGGCCGTCCTCTGCGCATGAGCGTCGATATGCTCGTGCTGATCGTCGGCATGCGGGCCAACGACGACAACGCCGCTTTCGCCGAGGGTGCTGGACTGAACCGCGCTCCGAGCGGCTTCATGGCTCCGCGCGACATGTTTCTGAACAACGTGAAGAGCAACGTCGAGGGTATTTTCTACGCCGGGACCGTCACCGCGCCCAAGAACATCGGCGAATCGCTGAACGAAGGGATCGTCGCGGCCGATGCCGCGGCCAAATACGTGGGGATGTAATCATGGCGGCGATCAATTTCGGATATACCATCTCCAAGCCCCGGGCCATCGACATCGACCGCAACAACCTGCGCAAGAGCGACGAGATTCTGCGCGAGATGCCCGAGTTGCAGACCTGCATCGGATGCGGGGCCTGCACGGCGGTCTGCACGGCGGGCAACCTCACGGAGTTCAATTTCCGCAAGGTTCATACGCTGGTGCGCCGCGGCGAGTATCAGGGCGCCTACGAGGAGATGAACAAGTGCATGCTGTGCGGCAAATGCCGGCTGGTGTGCCCGCGGGGCATCAACACGCGCGGCGTGGTGATGCTTATCAAACGTAAACTGGGAGATTTCTGACGATGACTTTCTACGCACCTTTCTGCATACCGTTTATCCTCGGCGCCTCGGTGATGTTCCTCACGCTGGCGTGGAAGTGGGGCAAGTGGCTCTGGCTGCTGCCCCGCGACGACAAGAAACGGATTCTGTTCGGAATACCCACGCGCCGCACCCTGGCCGCGGTGTGGGAGGTGGTGAGCGAATCGCTGCTTCACCGCCGCATCTTCCGGGTCAACCCCCTGCTGGGGTATATGCACATGTCGCTGGCCTTCGGCTGGTTCCTGCTGATCGCCGTGGGGTGGGCCGAGACCATCGCCTATCTCGGATTCCGCTACGTGCCGTTGCAGGGACACGTCTTTTTCAAGTATTTCGGCACGGGACTGGAGCATAAGCCCGTCTTCGATTTCGTGATGGACCTGCTGCTGTTGTTCGTTCTCTCGGGCGTGGCGCTGGCCTGGGGCAAGCGCTTCTATTCCCGGGCGATGGGCCTGCGGCGCACCACGAAGCACGTTCCGGGCGACCGCGTGGCCCTGTCGGCGCTGTGGTTCATCTTCCCGGCGCGTCTGGTGGCCGAGAGCGCCACGTGCGCGCTGTACGGCGGCGGGGGATTCCTCACCGGGGGCCTCGGGGCGTGGATGGCCGCGCATATCGGCATGATGCCGCTGATGAATCTCGAAACCGCGGCGTGGTGGTTCTACTCGTCGTGTCTCGGGGTCTTCTTCGTGGCGCTGCCGTTCTCGCGTTATATGCACATCTTCACGGAGATTCCGTTGATTTTCCTGCGTCACTACCGGCTGAAATCGGGCGAAAAGGAGTCCTCCTACGACAATTTTCAGGTCGAAGCCTGCTCGCGCTGCGGCATCTGCATCGACCCCTGCCAGTTGCAGAGCGTGCTGGGGATCGACGACGTGCAGTCGGTCTACTTCCTGCGCGACCGCCGCTACAACATGCTGCGCCTGCAAACGGCCGACAACTGCCTGATGTGCGGACGCTGCGCCGAGAAATGTCCCGTGAACATCGACCTCAATACGCTGCGCGTCAACTCGCGCGACAAGATGCGCAACGTCCCCGACGAACGCCGCTACGGCTATTTCAAGGGGCTGGACCGCTCCGCGGGCGAGGGCAAGGTGGGCTATTTCGCGGGTTGCATGACCCTGCTGACGCCGCGCACGATGTCGGCGATGGCGACGATCTTCGACGCCGCGGGCGAGGAGGTCTGGTGGGCCGACCGTGAAGGCGGCGTCTGCTGCGGGCGTCCGCTCAAACTGGCCGGCGAAACCGATTCGGCGCACAAGATGATGCGTTACAACGAGGAGTTGTTCCGCAAGCACGGCATTACGACGCTCGTGACATCGTGTCCGATCTGCCTCAAAGTCTTCCGCGAGGATTACAGCCTGCCGGGCATCGAGGTGCTGCACCATTCGGAATATATCCTGCGCCTGATCCGTGCCGGACGCCTCGCGCTGGAGCACGGCGCGACGCGCTTCACCTACCACGATCCCTGCGAACTGGGGCGCGGCAGCGGCATTTACGACGAGCCGCGGGCCGTGATCGAGGCCGTGGGCGAATTGTTGGAACCCGCCTCGACGCGCGAGAACGCCCTCTGCTGCGGCTCTTCGGTGGCCAATACGGCCATATCCGACGGCCAGCAGGTCCGCATCGCGCAGTCAGTCGCCGCCGAGCTCGACGCCACGGGGGCCGACGTGATCGTCACCGCCTGCCCGCTCTGCAAGAAGGCCCTCGGGCGCGGCACGAAGGGAGAAATCCGCGACCTGGCGGAGATCGTGGTTTCGGCCATAAAATAATTTGAGGCCGTAATCGGTTGACAGATAGGCGACAGGTCGCTTGCCGGGCGGATTTTGCCGAAATTAATTTGGCGGAATGAAAAATTCGTCTTATCTTTGCATACGCAATAGCGATAGATCTTATCTGAAAAATATATCGCGGGATGGAGCAGTTGGCAGCTCGTCGGGCTCATAACCCGAAGGTCGGAGGTTCGAGTCCTCCTCCCGCTACCAAAGGGGCCGAACAGCAATGTTCGGTCCCCTGTTTTTTTAGCTTCTGTAACGTGGCTGAAGGTCTTGGCAGATAATCAAAGCCGGGCTTTTAGGGGTTCGTTGGAATACCGGGCAAAATCTGAAATCCCGGGATTTCAGATTCCGACGGGACTTTCTTGTGGAACTCGATAAATATCATCGTCGGTATTTCCCGAAAGTTATGATAAACATTCTATAAGGTCAATCTTGATTTTCAGAAACTTTTAGCTGAAATTTGCATTTGCAATACCCCGCGAGTGCGTTGTATTTTAAGAAACATTTTCTAACTTTGTGGTGCTATCCGATGGGTAGTGACATATTGATTGATGAAAGTGTTTAGCTTTTATCCTTGACAATAAAATTTGGCGATTTTAAGAGAACAAGGGTAAGCAATACAAACACTCATCACTTGCGTAGATATATCATTCTTGATATACTGCTCAAGTGTGGGGTATTGTTTATTTGTTCTCGGGCCACGCCAAATGCCTATTGTCAGATAAACTAACAACTCCACACTTTCTTTTTTTAATCCCCTCGATTCGGAGTTGGCTGGGGTAAATATCTAAATTTTAATGATTAATTTGATCTATGAAAATGGTGAATTTCGTTTCGAAGAAACCTTTGATCCTGTCACTCTTCAAACAATGGATGTCTTTCTGACAGTTAAAGATGTGGTTCCCGACACGCAGCAATCTGACTTAACCCAACAAGCTTGCCTATTTATCAATAAAAAGTTAGGAACGGAATATTCGACTGAGGGATTGGGTGATCTTTCAAAGACCGAAGAAAAAACGGTTGTTTCGATAACTGAAATAAATTTTAGACTATACCGGAAATGAAAACACTAACCATATTATTTGTTGCGGCCATAATGATGGGCGTAGGATGCAGTAAAAGCGAAGACAGCGGAAATAATCCAGACAAACCCGATAAACCGAGCCCATTACCTGATTTACCGGACCCGGATGATGTTTGTTCTTGCATGGACGATATCATTTTCATGCAATATTGCTATGATAATTTCGATGTAAATAAAGATGGTAAGGTTTCTGTAATAGAAGCAAATGCAGCCAGAAAAATTGATATCAATAGTGAATGTGCATCCGTAAAAGGAATTGAAAGATTTCCGAATATAGAGATATTAAGTTTGAATGGGTCTTCCATAACAGAATTAGATCTACGATATAATCTGAAATTAAAAAGCCTTTCTTGCCAAGACCGTCAATTAACAACAGTTCTATTACCTAATACACTAACGGCAATTGCTTTTAGTGGTTGTTCCAGTCTGACCGAAATTAATCTTCCGGCTAATTTAACTTCAATTGGAGAGTCTGCTTTTTATGACTGCTCCAGTCTGACTGAGATTCATCTCCCAGCCAGTTTAACTTCGATTGGAGAGTCTGCTTTTAGTGGCTGTTCCAGCTTGACCGAGATTCATCTTCCGGCTAATTTAACTTCAATTGGAGAGTCTGCTTTTTATGACTGCTCCAGTCTGACTGAGATTCATCTCCCAGCCAGTTTAACTTCGATTGGAGAGTCTGCTTTTAGTGGCTGTTCCAGCTTGACCGAGATTCATCTTCCGGCTAATTTAACTTCGATTAGGAAGGGTGTTTTTAGTGGCTGTTCCAGTTTGACTGAGATTCATCTTCCTGCCAGTTTAACTTCGATTGGAGGGGCTGCTTTTAGAGGCTGTTCCAGCTTGACCGAGATTCATCTTCCTGCCAGTTTAACTTCAATTGGAGCTGCTTTTGGTGGTTGTTCCGGCTTGACCGAGATTCATCTTCCGGACAATTTAACTTCAATTGAAAATGCTACTTTTAATTTTTGTTCCAGCCTGACCGAGATTCATCTTCCTGCCAGTTTAACTTCGATTGGAGATCGTGCTTTTTGGTCCTGTTCCAGTTTGACCGAGATTCATCTCCCAGCCAGTTTAACTTGGATTGGAGGGTATGCTTTTGATCAATGTACGAGTCTGACAAAGGTTACATGCCATGCTTTAGTTCCACCAACGTCATATTATTATTATATTTGTGATAGTACTATTGAAAATCTATATGTTCCTGCTGAAAGCATTCAAGCATACAAAGACAGCGACTGGGCTTACTATTTCGAGAACATCCTACCTATTGAATAACGCAGCTATAAGGAACTGTAAATCGAACACTAATAAGACTTGTGTTCTTCGTTAATAGCGCTAATATTCAATCCCATTCACTTTAAGTGAATGGGATTGTTTTCCCCGGGCCCTTTCTGCTTCGATTAACTCCGGCGAGCGGCCTTTTTCATACGCCCGAAGCGCCTATTGCCCGTTGCGGTAGGCTTCGAGGCCGCTTCGGAGGAATGCGACGAATCCGGGGATGCTGAGGTCGTACCCGCGCGGCGGCACGAGCTGCTTCCCGTCGCGCCCCTGCAAGACGTAGTAGGGCTGCGCGTTGACCCCGAAGGTCTTCAACGCATAATAGGAATTGATTTTGCCGAGGCTTTTCAACACTTTCCCCGAATCGGTCGTGACCCACTCGCTCTCGGGGAGCACCTTCTTGTCGTCGGAGTAGAGCGCGACGATCACATAGTCGTTGCGCAGAATCTCCAGCACCTGCGGGTCGGACCATACGCGGGCCTCCATTTCGCGGCAGTTGACGCATCCGTGTCCCGTGAAGTCGATGAAGAGCGGCTTTCCGACCTTTGCGGCATAGGCTTCGGCCTCCGGGAGATCGAAGAACCCTTCGAGCCCGTGCGGCAGATGGAGGAAGTCGCTGTGCTTGGGTTTCCGTCCGTCGGCGGTCAGCAGCATGCGCGCATCTCCGTTCCCGGTGGACACCGGGCCGCCCTGCCCGATGACGAAGTCCTGGGTGTGGAGCGGCGGGAGGTATCCGGAAAGTCCTTTGAGGGGGGCTCCCCACATGCCGGGGATGAGGTATACGACGAACGAGAAGGTGACGATGGCCAGCGCGAGGCGTCCCACACCCAGGTAGGGCGTGTCGCTGTCGTGGGCGAATCGGATCTTTCCCAGCAGGTAGAGTCCCAGCAGGGAGAAGGTGACGATCCACACGGCGAGGTAGATTTCGCGGTCGAGCAGTCCCCAATGATAGGTCTGGTCGGCCACGGAGAGGAATTTCATGCCGAGCGCCACCTCGATGAATCCCAGCACGACCTTCACCGAGTTGAGCCATCCGCCGCTCTTGGGCAGTTTCTTGAGCATCGCAGGGAAGAACGCAAAGAGGGTGAAGGGCAGCGCGAAGGCCAGGGAGAATGCCAGCATGGTGATGATCGGCGTCCAGAACTCTCCGGCGGTGGATTTGATGAGCACCGAGCCGACGATGGGACCCGTGCAGGAGAACGACACCAGCACGAGGGTCAGGGCCATGAAGAAGATGCCGGCCAGCCCCTTGGAGTCGGCTTTGGAGTCGCTTTTGTTGACCATCCACGAGGGCATGGTGATCTCGAACGCCCCGAAGAACGACGCCGCGAAGACCATGAACACGAGGAAGAAGAGGATGTTCGGCAGCCAGTGCGTGGCGAGCCAGTTGAAGATGTCGGCCGTCACGGCGTCGCCGCCGAGGATGCGCGTGATAAGAATGATCGCCGCGATGGGCAGCGTGTAGAGGGCCACGATGAAGAATCCGTACATGCCGGCGCGCAGGCGTCCCGCGGCGGGGCTTCCGGCGCTCTTCATGAAGAACGAGACGGTCATCGGAACCATCGGGAAGACGCAGGGGGTGAGCAGGGCGGCGAATCCCCAGAGGATCGCCTCGATAATCAGCGCCCAGAGCGTACCTCCGCCCGCGGCATCCTTTTGCGCGGGGGCGATCTCTGCCGCCGGGGTTTTCTCGGGCTCCGCCGTTGTTGCCGTATTCGCGGACGTTGGGCCGGCGGGAATGGCTATGGTCAGCTCCGTGTCGTCGGGCGGCATGCAGCTCGTGTCGTCGCAGAGCATCCATTCGATCTGCGCCTTGACGGAGGATTCCGGCGCGGAGAGCTTCACCCGCTGGGCGAAGCGGGCCTTGCCGGAGAAGGTTCCGATCTCCATGCCGAACAGTTCGTCGAAATAGCGGTGCGGCGTGTCGAGCTGTTCGACGCCGCCTTCGAGCGTGACGCCCTCGCCGGGCGTGAAGACGATGGAGGTGGCGTTGGGACCGTCTTCGTAGGGTCCCATGTCGTACATATGGTAGGGTTGAGGTATCGACGCTTCGAGCACGATGCGGTAGGCGTTCTCCCCGAGGGGCTCCGCCGTGCCGGTCCAGGCGGCGTTCTGCGCTCCGGCTGCGGCGGCGAGGAGCGCCGCGACGACCGGCAGCAGGCTGCGAATCAGTTTGTACATAGTCGTAACGCGTTTAATTCGGGTGTAAAGATACGGTTTTTTGCGGAAAATCAGTATATTCGCACAATGATTCGGTTGTCGCTCGTCATTCCCACCCATAACCGTGCCGCGCAGCTTGTCGCGGCGCTCGAATCGGTCGTGCGTCAGGACCTGCCGCCGCACGTGTGGGAGTGCGTGGTGGTAAACAACAACTCCACGGACGACACCGTGATGCGTTTCGAGGAGTTCGCCGGGGCGCATCCGGACATCGGTCTGCGGCTCGTCTCGGAGCCGGGGCCCGGGGTGTCGTATGCCCGCAACCGGGGGCTGCGGGAGGCGCAGGCGCCGCTGGTGGCCTTCATCGACGACGACGAACGGGTGAATCCGGGATTCCTGCGCGCTTATCTCGATTTTTTCGATGCGCATCCCGAAGCCGTCGTGGCCGGCGGGCGCATCATCGCAGAATATCCGACGGGGCGTCCCGACTGGATGTCGAAATACGTCGAGATGCCGATCGCCAATCCGATGGATTTCGGCTCCGACGTGCGTCCGTTTCCTGCGGGACGGGTTCCGGGGGGCGGCAACATGGCCTTCCGGCGTGCGGGACTGGCGGGGTACGGGGGATTCGACCCTTCGCTGGGGCGCGTGAACGGCGAGTTGATCGGCGGCGAGGAGAACGACTTTTTCGAGCGGCTCCTTGCGGGCGGTGAGACGATCTGGTATGTGCCGGACGCCGTGATGTGGCACATCATCCCCCCGTCGAAGCTCACCGTGGCCTATTTCCGGCGGCTGAGCTACAATGTCGGCGTCAGCCAGCGCTTCCGGGCGCAGATCCATCGCCGGCTGCCGAAGACTTATGCGCTAGAGCTGGCCAAATGGGCCGCGACGCTCGGGCTGTGCCTGACGATGCCGCCCCGCAGGTCGGTCTGGCTGCTGCGCATGCGCAGCGGGATCAGCCGGGGGCTGTTCGGGAAATCGGGAATTAAAAATTAGGAATATGCTGCCGCGAATATTCGAATGAAAACGGCCCGAACAGAAGTTCGGGCCGTTTGTCTTAAAACAAATATTTTTCGTTCTTGACCTTGTTCACCAGTCGGTGGATGTCCTTCCAGCCCTCCTCGCCGAAGGTCGTGCCCACGACCTCGATCACCTTGCCGGCGGTGATGGCGCCGATCGTGCCGCACTGGCGGAGCGAAAGCCCGTCGCAGAGCCCTGAGAGGAACCCCGCGGCGTAGAAATCCCCGGCTCCGGTGGTGTCCACGCGCTTGGCCGCGGCCATGATGCCCACGTGCACGACCTCGTCGCCCTGTTTGATGAGCGCCCCCTTGATGCCGATCTTGACTACGGCCAGTTCGCACAGCTTCGAAATGGCTTGCAGGGCGTTCAGCGGCTCGCCCTCGCAGGTGAAGGTCTTGGCTTCGTCCTCGTTGGCGAAGACGATGTCCACGTAGTCGCGCACCAGCCCGCGCAGGAATTCGAGGTTTTCGGCGACGATGTTGAAGCTCGCCAAGTCGATGGCGACTTTCAGTCCGCACTCCTTGGCCGTGCGGGCGGCTTTGAGGATCAGTTCGTGGTTCTGCACCAGATAGCCTTCGACATAGAGACAGTCGTAGCCTTCGAAGATCGCCGGTTCGATCTCCGGGGCCGAGAGCTCCAGCGCCGCGCCCAGGTGGGTGACCATCGTGCGCTCGCCGTCGGCGGAGATCAGCGACACGCATTTGCCCGAACGCTCCCTGCCGCGGAAGATCACCGGCTCGATGCCGAGATTCTCCAGCGCCTGCACGAAGAAATCGCCCGTGGTGTCGGGGCCCACCTTGCCGATGAAGCCGACGCTGCATCCCAGCTGCGCCATGGCCCGGATGGTGTTGCCGGCCGATCCGCCGAGCGAGAGCGAATAGGGGAGTCCCGCCACCGATTTCGAGATTTCGGTTTGCAGCTTGGTGTCCACGAGGCTCATCGAGCCCTTGGCTAATTTGAACCTCCCCAGCACGGAGTCGGTTTTCAGGTTGACCAGCATGTCCGTGAGGGCGTTGCCGATGCCGATGACGCGTTTCATTTGTTCGGGTTAGGGTGTTGTTTCTATATCGACAGTATCTTTACCAGGTCCAGCGCGCCGCGGTCGATGCCCTTGTCGTGCTTGACGGCCTTGGCGAAGGGTACGTAGACGATCTTGCCGTTCATCGTGCCGATCATCACGTTGCGCTGTCCGTCGAGAATGGCCTCGATGGCCGCTTCGCCCATGCGCGAGGCGAGGATGCGGTCCACGGCCGTCGGCGAGCCGCCGCGCTGGATGTGTCCCAGAATCGTCACGCGGGCGTCGTACTGCGGGAACTCCTTCTTCACACGCTCGGCCAGCGCCGTGGCGCCGCCCGTCTTGGGGTTCTCCGCGACGATCACGATCGCCGAGTTCTTGCTCTTGCGGAAGCCGTGGTTGATGAGCTCGGCCAGTTGGTCTACCTCGGTCTCCATCTCCGGGATGATCGCCGCCTCGGAGCCCGTGGCGATGGCGCTGTTGAGCGCCAGGTAGCCCGCCGTGTGGCCCATCACCTCGACGAAGAACAGCCGCTCGTGGCTCGACGCCGTGTCGCGCAGTTTGTCCACCGCCTCCATGATGGTGTTCAGCGCCGTGTCGTAGCCGATCGTCGAATCGGTTCCTCCCAGGTCGTTGTCGATCGTTCCGGGAAGCCCCACGATCGGCACGTTGAACTCCTCGGCGAAGATGCCCGCTCCGGTCAGCGAACCGTCGCCGCCGATCACCACCAGCGCGTCGATGCCTGCGGCGACCATGTTGTCGTAGGCGGCCTTGCGGCCTTCGGGGGTGGTGAACTCCTGGCTGCGCGCCGTCTTGAGGATCGTGCCGCCCAGCTGGATGATGTTGCTGACGCTTTGCGACTTGAATTCGACGATCTCGTTGAACACGAGACCCTTGTATCCGCGCATGATTCCCTTCACGGTGAATCCGTTGAAGATCGCGCTGCGCGTCACCGCGCGTATTGCGGCGTTCATGCCCGGGGCGTCGCCGCCCGAGGTCAGGATGCCGATACATTTGATTCCGGCCATACTTTACTTTGCTTTTAAGACAAAACCGTCCAAAGATACAAAAAAAATTCAAAAAACAGGGGCGGCCCAAAAAGGATGCCGCCCTGTCGGAAGAGAACTTTTTATTTGAAACTGCGCTGCGGTTATTCCGCGGCTTCGGCCGCGGAGCCGGTTTTCTCCCCCGCGGAGATGCTCACCGAGGCTTTTCCGTCTTTTTCTCCGGCCTGTACCGATACCTCCCGGCCGTCGGCGTTGACGTGCAGGCTTCCCCGGTTCTTATCGACGGTAATGTCGATCGACTTCGAAGGCACGGCGATATGCAGGGTCTTGCGGCCCTCTTCGATCACGCTCTCGTCGTCGTAATCCTCCAGCAGGCGTTCCAGCGTCGTGGTGTCGCCGTCGATGACGATCTCGCTCCGGAACACCTGTTCGATGGCGTCGCGCTTCTTGCGGAACTTGTCGCCCACGTTCTCGCGGATCGCTACGCACGATACGGCGATGATCGTGGCGAGCCACACGAGGAAGATGGCCAGGACGGTCTTGCCGCCGGGTTTGCGCGAGGCGATCAGGCACATCAGCACGTAGATCAGCAGGATCAGCGGAATCAGCACGGCCAGTATGCCGAGGCTTGCGACCCAGATCGAAACGGTATTGCCCAGTATTTCGGGGGCGAAGAGGCTCTCTCCGCCGACGATGACGGCGAAAAGCCCGATAATCAGCGCGCAGGCGCCCATGATGAGTCCGAAGACGAGGAATCCGGCGAAGATTTTCAGCAGGATCAGCACCACCTTGCCGAAGACCGAGACCGCCTCGGCGATGATCGGTTTGGCCCGGGCGTCGGGGTCGGCGCAGGCTGCGGCCGAGGTTACATCGCCGATGGACTGCGCGGTGATTCTCTCGCCGTTCATTTCGAGCTTCTGGCGTGCCGTGCGGGGCGCCGGAACGGCGAACCACATGATGAAATAGCAGATCAGGAAGATGCCGAACAGGTTGCCGAACATCGGGCTGAACCAGTGCAGGAAAGGAAGCCATCCGAAGCAGGTGAGCAGCAGCGGCAGGAACAGCCCGAGCCGCACCCACACGGGGTCGATGTCGAAATACTTGCCGATGCCGGCGCAGACGCCGCCCAGCTTGGCGTTCTCCGTGTCGCGGTAGAGGCGGCGGGGGATGCGCGGGGTGTCGCAGTGCAGGTCGCGGTCGGCGCCCTGGTCGGAGATGTCCTCGGCGGAGCCCATCTGCTGAATGATGTTCAGGATCAGGGGCTTTTCCACGACGCGGGTGTTGTCCTGCGCCGAGAGGATCAGCTCGGCGATGCGCGCCTCGATGTCGGCGACGATCTCCGCGCCGTCGGCCGTGTCCTTATAGCTCTTTTTCAGGCTGTCGAGATAGGCCGCGAGAGCTTCGTAGGCGTCGGTGTCCATCGTGAACGCCACGCCCGATATGCTGCATTTTTTAACCTCTTTCATGGTTGTCGGGTGCTTCGGGGATTAGTTTTTGCGGACGCTGCCGCCGCTCGATTTGCTCAGCGAAGTCCGGCAGCCGCCCGTGTAGCCGATCGACGAGCCGCTCGATGCGCTGGCCGTGAGTTTTCCGCTGCAATCTATGTCGGCCTTGGCGGCGCTCGACGTGCTGACGGAGGCATTGACGGCGGTGAACTTTTCGGCGTCGAGTTTCGACGCCGAACTGAGATCGGCCGTGAAATCCTCGGCCGAGCCGGCGAGCGCGATCTTCGAGGCACTCGAAGCGTTGACCGTGCAGGTCGCGGCCTTCACCTCCGCGCTGATTTTCGACGCGCTCGAAGCGTCTATCGAGCACGAGGCGGCCTCCACCGCGGCTTTGATCTTGGCGGCGCTCGAAGCCTCGATCGTGAACCTGTCGGCCCGGAGCGTCGCATCGCTCGTGATTTTCGAGGCGCTCGATGCTTTGAGCGAGCGGATCTTCCCGCCGTTGGCCGGTATGGTTACCGTGATGTCGGCGTTCTGGATGTTGGACGCCTTTTTGTCGAGCGTCACTTCGAGGGTCTTGCCGCGGGTTTCGGCGACCACCAGGTCGATCAGGTTGTCGTCGGCCTCGATGCGGATGTCCGACGCCCCGGCCGAGACGACGACCTTCACGGCGCGCGATGCGTCGATGGCGTCGAAATCGGGGGCGGGAAGGGTTTTCGTGACGATATGGCCGCAGCCCTTGATGTTTTTGCCCAGCAGCGGCGCTGCGACGCAGACGACATAGGCGCTTATGGAGAACATGGCTCCGATCAGAACGGCTGTCAGCAGGATTTTTTTCATGGCGTATGTTTTTTAGTAGGGTTGATCTTGGGTTATTTTCCGTGGCGGATGAGCCGTATTTGCCCGACGAGTTCGTCCCATGTCTCGTCGAGCGTCGCAAGGTATTCGCGGCCCTTGTCCGTGAGCGTGTAGTACTTGCGGGGCGGACCCTGCGGCGACTCTTCCCAGCGGTAGGTCAGCAGTCCGGCGTTCTTCTGCCGGGTGAGGATCGGGTAGAGCGTACCCTCGACTACGATCATCTCCGCCTGTTTGAGTTCGGCGATGATCTTCGGAGCATACGAATCCTCGCGGGAGAGAATGGCGAGGATGCAGTACTCCAGGATTCCTTTGCGCATCTGCGCTTTTACGTTGTCTTCGGCCATGATGCTATGCGTTTAACCTTTTGGGAGCCTTCGGAACGATCAGCCAGAGGATGATGTAGATCCAGAGCGAGAGCCCTCCGAAGAGGATCAGGATCAGGGTCCCGATGCGGACCAGCGAGGTGTCGAGCCCGAAATATTCGGCCAGTCCGGCGCAGACGCCGGCGATGATGCTGTCTTGCGAGCGGAATAACCGCTTGTTGTCGTTCGTTGCCATATTCGTGGTTTTTTATCGGTTGCGGTTGATGTTGAATTTGCGGGCGGGCTCCTCGGGGATGACGATCCAGAGGATGATGTAGGCCCAGATCGAGAGCCCTCCGAAGAGGATCAGCAGCAGCGTCACGAGGCGGATCAGCGTCGGGTCGGCGTCGAAATAGGCGGCCAGTCCGCCGCAGATGCCGGCGATCGAACGCTCCGTGCGCGAACGGTAGAGCCTTCGGGGCGCCGGTTCGCAGGACTCTCCGCCGGCAGGTTCCGTTCCGTCCTGCGCTGCGTCGCGGGGCTCTCCGAAGTCGGCCGGGGAGCCCATCTGCTCCATCGTCGCGCGGACCACGTCGAGCGTGATGACCCGCATGGGCGACGCGACCTTCTCGCGGAAGATCTCCGCCACGCGCGTTTCGATGTCGCTCATCGTTTCGGCGTCGTCCTCGGGCAGACGGCGGCGGATGTCGTCGAAATAGTTGCCCAGCGCCCGGTAGGCATCCTCGTCGAGGGTGAATGCCAGGGAGCCGATGTTCGCGTTTACAGTCTCTTTCATAGTCGTCTAAGTGTTGTCGCAGTCGGATGTCTTGCGATTCCTACTATTTTGATAATGCAAATATAATACGGATTTTAGTATTATGCAATACAAAGTACTGAATTTTTTCGAAAAAATGAGCCTCCGTCCATGAAACGGGGGATATTCGGTGAAAAAATTCCGATATTTGGGTTCGCATTGTTGCGTTTCGCCCCTCAGCTTCGTCTTACAGATACAATGAAGGAGTCCGAATTCACCTCGCTTGTCCTGCCGCTCCGCGACCGCATGTTCCGTTACGCCCAAAGCCTGCTGCTTTCGCCGGCCGAGGCGGAAGATGCCGTACACGATCTGCTGGAGCGTCTGTGGCGCGAGCGGGGGCGGCTGGAAGGGTGCCGCCGGGTCGATTCCTTCGTGATGACCGCCGTGCGCAACCGTTGTCTCGACCTGCTGCGCCGGCAGCGGGCCGCAGGCCGCCGGGACGATGCGGTGGCGGGGTGGACGGAGCGTTCGGCGGCTGCCGAGGCCGACCGCTGGGAGATGCGCGAACTGGTGCGGCGGGCGCTGGCCTGCCTCCCCGGACGCCAGCGGGAGGTGCTCCACCTGAAGGATATAGAGGGCTACTCCACCCGCGAGATCGCCGGGATGGTCGGCTGCGACGAAGCGCAGGTGCGCGTGATCCTCTCCCGCGCCCGCAACGGATTGCGAGAGGTACTGAAAAAAATGACGGACGATGAACGAACGGCAAGAACGGATTGAACGGCTCGCGGAGCGCTGGTTCGCAGCGCAGGCGACCGATGCGGAGGAGCGCGAATTGCGCGAATGGATGCGGCGGGCGGCCGACGTGCCGGAGTCGCTGCGGGAGGTGCGGACCCTGTTCGGCGGACTGGACGCGCTGGCCGGGGAGCGTTCCCCGGAACGCTGGAAGCCCCGCCGGATACGGCGCATGGCGCCGCTTTGGGGAATTGCCGCGGCGGCAGCCGTCGTGCTCGGGATTTTCGTCTGCGCCGACCTGCTGCGCAAGCCCTACTGCTATATCGACGGGGTGGCGGTGTACGACGCGGAGGTGGCCATGCAAACGACGGTCTATCTCGAATCGTTCTCCGCTTTGGAGGAGTCGGGGCGGATGGTGGACGAACTGATAGAGAACAATTAAAAACGATATGCCATGAACAGATTGCTTATTCTTTTGGGTGTTTTCATGTTGCCGGGGCTGTGCGCCTCGGCGCAGCCGGCGGATTCCCTCCGGCGGATCGGGGATGTCGATACGGGGCCGGTCACCATGCGCCGCGCCGCCGACGGGAACGATATGGTTCTCGAAGTGGCGGGCTTCGGAATCACGCTCGGGCAGGCGCCGCACCGCGGTTCGTCGCAGAAATCCCGCTCGCACTCGCGGGTCAAGGGGCTGCTGTTCGACGGGATCGAGATGGGTTTCAATCTCCTCACGGGTGTCGATTATGCGGGTTATCCTGCCGAGACGGCGGATTTTCTCGATTTGCGGGCCGGCAATTCGTTCCACTTCGGCGTGACGCCCATCGGGCTGGCGGTGCGTCTGGACAGACGGGGAAAATTCGAGTTTGCGACCGGTCTGCGCTATACGGTCAACAACTACCGCCTTTCGGACAACACGATCACGCTGGGCCGTGAGGACGGTCTGATCGTGCCCGTGACGCTGGATGAAAGGGCCGACAAGTCGAAACTCCGCACCACCTCGCTGGGCATTCCGCTGCAATTCTCGTTCGATCCGGTCCGGAAGCTGCGCATCGCGGTCGTGGGGTACTGCGATTTCACGCTCGGGTCCAATGCGATCTACAAGAAGCCGAAGGTGAAGAACTCCCTCTCCGGGTTGAATCCCGTCCAGTTCGGGGTCGGGGGCTCGGTCTCTTACCACGGGGTCGGCGTCTATGTCCGTTACGGCGTGACGCGGCTTTTCAAGAGCAGCGCGGGACCCTCCTGCCATCCGCTGTCGTTGGGAGTCTGCGTCTTCATGTAAAAACTCGCGGCCATGAAACGATTGCTGTTGATCCTGCTGGTCCTGTTGCCGTTCCTGGTTCGGGGGCAGAACGCCTCGTGGAGATTCTTCGACCGCTACACGAAGGCCGAGGGCTTCACCAGCATCCAGCTGGAGCGGAAGATGATGCGGATGATGAGCCGTCAGGCGGCTGAAAAGGGCGACAGGGGATTGGCCGAATTGCTCGGGGGCATTGAGTATATCCGCATCGTGTCGCTCGACAAGGGCGACGGAGCGCAGTTCGTCGCCGACGCGGAGAGACTGGCCGCCGATCCGGACCTCGAATTCCAGCTGGTGATGTCGGGGACCGAAGAGGGGCAGACCACGAAATTCTACATCCGCGAGGCGTCGGTCACCGATAATTCGGAGCTGCTGATGCTGACCTGCGGTGCGAAAGAGACGGTCGTGGTGAACATCTACGGCAAGTTCGACCTCAAGCAGGTCGCACGCCTCTCGACGATCCGGCCGAAGAAATAGCTTTGTACCTTTTGATGTCAAAAGGTACCCAAAAACACGGGCTTAAAAAGCCCGTGTTGTGGGCGGTTGCGGGTTTTCACGCTGACTATCCTGTTCTGCGCTCCCAATCCTCGCTATACCCGTCGAAAAAAGGGCTGGACATTGCGTCCGGCCCTTGGTCTTATCACCTTTGGCGGTTCTTAGTCCTCGAACTTCGCCGAAAGGAACTCGCGGTTCAGACGGGTCAGTCTCCTCCCTTTTCAAAGGGAGGCCGGGAGGGTTTGTCGATATGGATGCGCTCTGCGCATATCGCCCGAAAGAGAAAAGGGCCGGACCTTTTGCGTCCGGCCCCTTGGTCTTATCACCTTCGGCGGTTTTTAGTCTTCGAACTTCGCCGAGAGGAACTCGCGGTTCAGACGGGTCAGTCTCCTCCCTTTTCAAAGGGAGGCCGGGAGGGTTTGTCGATATGGATGCGCTCTGCGCATATCGCCCGAAAGAGAAAAGGGCCGGACATTGCGTCCGGCCCTTGGTATTATCGCTGTCGGCGGTCGTTAGTCTTCGAACTTGGCCGAAAGGAACTCGCGGTTCAGACGGGCGATATGCGCGATGGAAATCTGCTTGGGGCATTCGGCCTGGCAGGCACCCGTGTTGGTGCAGTTGCCGAAGCCCAGTTCGTCCATCTTGGCGACCATCGCCTTGGCACGGCGAGCACCCTCCACGCGGCCCTGCGGCAGCTTGGCGAGCGACGACACGCGGGCAGCGACGAACAGCATGGCCGAACCGTTCTTGCACGTGGCGGCGCAGGCTCCGCAGCCGATGCAGGCGGCGGCGTCCATCGACTCTTCGGCGTCGGCCTGCGAGATCGGAATGGCGTTGGCGTCGGGCACCGAGTTCGTGCGCACCGAGATGAAGCCTCCGGCTTGCAGAATCTGGTCGTATGCCGAGCGGTTCACCACGAGGTCCTTGATGACGGGGAACGCCGCCGAGCGCCACGGCTCGATGGTGATCGTCGCACCGTCCTTGAACTTGCGCATGTAGATCTGGCAGGTCGTGGCGCCCTGGCTGGGGCCGTGGGCCTGTCCGTCGATGTGCAGCGAGCACATGCCGCAGATGCCCTCGCGGCAGTCGTGGTCGAAGGCCACGGGCTCCTTGCCCTCGTGGATGAGGTTGTTGTTCAGGATGTCGAGCATTTCGAGGAACGAGGTGTCGGCCGAGATGTTCTCCACCTTGTAGCTCTCGAACGCCCCCTTGGATTTAGCGTCCTTTTGACGCCATATCTTTAATGTAAAATTCATAGTTTCGATTCGATATTAAAGTTCAACGTCAAATGGCCTTAGTCTTTGTAGTTGCGCTGTGCGGGGTGCACGAACTCGAAGTTCAGGGGCTCTTTCGTGAGCTCCGGAGCCTCGTCCATGCCTTTGTACTCCCATACGGCGGCGTATACGAAGTTCTCGTCGTCGCGCTTGGCTTCGCCCTCCTCGGTCTGGTGCTCCGAGCGGAAGTGGCCGCCGCACGACTCCTCGCGGTTGAGGGCGTCGCGGGCCATCAGTTCGCCCAGTTCGAGGAAGTCGGCCAGACGCAGCGCCTTTTCGAGCTCGACGTTGAAGTCGTTCTCCTTGCCGACGACCTTCACGTCCTTCCAGAACTCCTTGCGGAGCGCCTGAATCTCGGCGATGGCCTTTTCGAGCGACTCCTTCGTGCGGGCCATGCCGACGTTCTCCCACATGATGTGGCCCAGCTTCTTGTGGATGTCGTCCACCGACTGTTTGCCGTTGATGGCGAGCAGTTTGGCGATCTTCTCCCGGACGCCCTTCTCGGCTTCGTCGAAAGCCTTGGTGTCGGTCTTCACCTTCGGGGCCTGAATCTTGTGCGCGAGGTAGTCGCCGATGGTGTAGGGCAGGACGAAGTATCCGTCGGCCAGACCCTGCATCAGGGCCGAAGCGCCCAGACGGTTCGCGCCGTGGTCCGAGAAATTGGCCTCGCCGATGGCGTAGAGGCCCGGGATGGTGGTCATCAGGTTGTAGTCAACCCAGATGCCGCCCATCGTGTAGTGCACGGCGGGGAAAATCTGCATCGGCTGCTCGTAGGGGCTCACGTCGGTGATCTCCTCGTACATGTCGAAGAGGTTGCCGTAACGCTGTTTGATAATATCCTTGCCCAGACGCTCGATGGCGGTCTTGAAGTCGAGGAATACGGCCAGACCTGTCTCGTTCACGCCGAAGCCTGCGTCGCAGCGCTCCTTGGCGGCACGCGAAGCCACGTCGCGCGGCACGAGGTTACCGAAGGCCGGGTAGCGGCGCTCCAGGTAGTAGTCGCGGTCCTCCTCGGCGATGTCCGAGGGTTTCTTGGCACCCGAACGGAGCGCCTTCACGTCTTCGAGTTTCTTGGGAACCCAGATGCGGCCGTCGTTGCGCAGCGACTCCGACATCAGCGTCAGCTTCGACTGCTGGTCGCCGTGAACGGGGATGCAGGTGGGGTGGATCTGCGTGAAGCAGGGGTTGGCAAAGCCGGCGCCCTTGCGGTAGCACTGGAATGCGGCCGAGCCGTTCGACGCCATAGCGTTGGTCGAAAGGAAGAAGACGTTGCCGTAGCCGCCCGTGGCGATCACGACGGCGTGTGCGCCGTGGCGTTCGATCTCGCCCGTCACGAGGTTGCGGGCGATGATGCCCTTGGCTTCGCCGTCCTCGATGACGATGTCCAGCATCTCGTGGCGC
Source organism: Alistipes intestinihominis (assembly GCF_040095975.1). Lineage (NCBI taxonomy): Bacteria > Pseudomonadati > Bacteroidota > Bacteroidia > Bacteroidales > Rikenellaceae > Alistipes > Alistipes intestinihominis. Next base: position 35,323 of record NZ_JBBMFL010000020.1, on the reverse strand, counting down.
GGGTAGCTCTTCACCGTGCCGGCTGCGATCTCCTTGTTGAGGGCCGCATAGGCGCCCAGCAGGAGCTGCTGGCCCGTCTGGCCGCGGGCGTAGAACGTACGCGAAACCTGCGCGCCGCCGAACGAACGGTTGGCCAGCAGGCCGCCGTACTCGCGGGCGAAAGGAACGCCCTGGCCGACGCACTGGTCGATGATGAGGTTGGAGACCTCGGCCAGACGGTAGACGTTGGCCTCGCGGGCGCGGTAGTCGCCGCCCTTGATCGTATCGTAGAAGAGCCGGTAGACCGAGTCGTTGTCGTTCTGGTAGTTCTTGGCGGCGTTGATACCGCCCTGGGCTGCGATCGAGTGGGCGCGGCGGGGCGAGTCCTGGATGCAGAACACCTTGACGTTGTAGCCCAGTTCGCCGAGCGAAGCGGCTGCGGAGGCGCCGCCCAGACCCGTGCCGACGATGATGATGTCGAGTTTGCGCTTGTTGGCGGGACTTACGACCTTGATCGCCGTCTTGTGGTTGCTCCACTTTTCGGCGAGCGTCCCGGCGGGAATTTTAGCATCTAATTTGAAAGCCATATCGTTTGTGTGTTTATTGTTCTCTGAATGGGGTGATTAGCATGCGCCTGCGATGCAGGGGCAGAAGAAGTAGACGAGCACCACGGCGGCGAACCCGAGGAATACGATCGTGGCCACGATGTTGGCGATGCACTTCAAACGGGGATACCACGTGTCGTTGGCCCAGCCCACGGTCTGGAACATCGACCATACGCCGTGCGTGAGGTGGAACCACAGCGCGAAGAACCATACGATGTAGATCACCACGTAATACCATTTCGAGAAGGTGTAGGCGATCAGCGCGGCACCGTCGGCGGGGCTGTATCCCAGCGAGTTGACGTGTCCGCCCATGATCTCCACGAGCTGCATCTTCGACCAGAAGTTGATGAGGTGGATCAGCAGGCCGCCCAGGATGACGAAGCCCAGTGCGAGCATGTTCTTCGAGGCCCATGCCACGCCCGGCTCCTGCACCGTCACGGCGTAGCGCTGCGATCCGCGCGCCTTGTAGTTGTTCAGCGTGAGGACGACGGCGTAGATGAAGTGGATCAGGACGCCCAGCGCCAGCACGGCCGTACCGGCCAGCGCGTACCAGTTGGCGCCGAGTAACGCGCAGATCGTGTTGTACGCCTCGGGCGAGATGATCGCCGTGATGTTCATCGACATGTGGAAGAGGATGAAGAGCACGAGGAACGCCCCCGTAACGCTCATGACCAGCTTCTTGCCGAGCGAGGAATTAGATAGAAAACAGCTCATAATGATTTTAATTTGTTTATATTTGTGATAGTTTGTGTTCCGGTATGTTCGAATTTACGCGCAAAGATAGCCATTGTTTGCGGAATAACAATGAAAACAGACGGGAATTTTATGCCTGAAAGGAGGGTTTTATGACCAAAAAAGAACTGCGCGCCGCGATGCGCCAAAAGAACCTCGGGATCACTCCGTCGGAGCGGGCCGCGGCGTCGGGGCGTATTTTCGCCCGGGCGGAGCTTTCGGAAGCTTTCGGCAGGGCCCGCACGGTGGGTGTTTTCTGTTCGCTGGCCGACGAGCCGGACACGTCGGAGGCGCTGGCGCGGTGGTCCGCGGCCGGCCGCCGGCTGGCCGTGCCGCGCGTCGAGGGCGACGTGATGCGGTTTTATGAATACGATCCCCGGACGATGCGCCCGGGGGCCTTCGGCATCGCCGAACCGGGGCCGGAGGCACGGTTGTGCGAGCCCCGGGAACTGGATCTGGTGATCGTTCCCGGCACGGCGTTCACCGCCGCGGGAGCCCGGATGGGCCGCGGGCGCGGCTATTACGACAAATACCTCGCGCAGCCGGAGGTGCATGCCGTGAAGATCGGCGTTTGTTACGCTCACCAACTGGTCGGGGAGCTGCCCTCGGAGCCGCACGACGTGGCGATGGATTGTGTGATAACGGATTGATGCGCGGCACGATGCGTGCAGTTATGCGTGCGGTGCCTGCGTCTGGAACGAGGCCCGGGACCGTATAAATGAATGAATCTTATGAAGAAAAGAAAAGTGGCGCTGGTGCTGGCCGGCGGCGGGGCGCGCGGAGTGGCCCATATCGGAGCTATCGAAGAGTTGGAAAGTCAGGGTTTCGAGATCAGCGCCGTCGCCGGTACGTCGATGGGCGCGCTGGTCGGGGGCGTCTATGCCTCGGGGCATCTCGAACCTTTCAAGCAATGGTTGTGCGAACTCGACAAATACAAGGTTTTCAGTCTGGTGGACTTCGCCCTGAGCACCGAGGGGCTGGTCAAGGGCGACCGCGTGATGAATGCCATGAAGGAGCTGGTTCCGGATGTGGAGATCGAGCGGATGCCCGTGCCGTTCGCGGCCGTGGCGGCCGATCTGCTCACGGGGCGCGAGGTGGTGCTGGACCGCGGCGGGCTGTACGACGCCATCCGGGCTTCGATCTCGATCCCTTCGGTCTTCAAGCCCGTGCACCGCGACGGGCAGGTGCTGATCGACGGCGGTACGGTCAACCCGCTGCCGCTGAACCGCGTGCACCGCGAGAAGGGCGATATGTTGGTGGGCGTGGATGTCAGCGCCCCGTTTGCCTCTCCCGCGCCGAAAACCAAGGTGTCGCTCAATTACTACAAGGTGCTGATCGCCTCGTCGGAGATCATGCAGCAGCATATCGCCCGGCTGATGTGCCGGCTTCATAAACCCGACATCCTGGTCGAGATGCCTGCCGACAGCTACGGCATTTTCGAATTCTACCGTTCGAAAGAGCTGATCGAGGCGGGACGCACGGCGATGCGCGCGGCGCTCGAACGTGCGGCGGTCGAGGCTTGAAAACGGCAGGGTTTTTGCAAAGGGGTAGAAAAAGTTGCGACGGCCCGTTTTGAAGAATTCAAAGAGTAGTGACGCAACTTCACACAGATTTTTAGGGCCGTCGCAAGAATCGAGAGATCGCAGGCATGCCTCCCGGCATTGCCCGATCTCTTTGTGCCGACAAAGATAGACAAACTTTCGTGACACGCAACACCTTTGCCCGAATGTGGTATGGGTGCGCCTGAAATACCGAGCGGCCGTGCCTTTTTTTGCATCTGCCGATCTTTTTCCCTTACCCGGTACGTCTTAACGGGCGATCGGCCGCCGCTGCGACGAAAACACCCCGGAAGTCTCGTGCTTCCGGGGTGTTTCGTTGGCGGGGATTCCCGGGGCCGGCCGTCAGACGCAGCCCTGTGCGAGCATGGCGTTGGCTACCTTCATGAAGCCGCCGATGTTGGCGCCCACGACGTAGTTGATATAGCCGTCGGGCTGGGTGCCGTAGTGCACGCAGACCGAATGGATGTTCTGCATGATGGATTTCAGTTTGGCATCGACCTCTTCGGGCGACCAGGTGAGGCGAATCGAGTTCTGGGTCATTTCGAGTCCCGAGGTGGCTACGCCGCCGGCGTTGGCCGCCTTGCCCGGAGCATAGAGCAGCTTGTGCTGCTGGAAGATGCGGATGGCTTCGGGCGTCGAGGGCATATTGGCTCCCTCGGCGACGCAGATGCAGCCGTTGTCAACCAGCGCCTGAGCCTCGTCGCCGTTCAGCTCGTTCTGCGTGGCGCACGGCATGGCGATGTCGCACTTCACGCCCCACGGACGCTCGCCGGGGTAGTAGGTGGCCGACGGGTATTTTTCGGCGTACTCCTTGATGCGGCCGCGGAAGATGTTCTTCAGCTCCATGACGTATTCCAGTTTCTCGGGGCTGATGCCTTCGGGGTCGTGGATGTAGCCCGACGAGTCGGAGAGCGTCACGACCTTGGCGCCGAGTTCGGTGGCCTTCTGGCAGGCGTACTGGGCGACGTTGCCCGAGCCCGAGATGCAGACGGTCTTGCCCTCGAACGAGTCGTTGCGCGTGGCGAGCATCTCCTGGGCGAAATAGCAGGTTCCGTAGCCCGTGGCTTCGGGGCGCAGCGGGCTGCCGCCCCAGTCGCGGCCCTTGCCGGTGAGCGTGCCGGTGAATTCGTCGCGCAGACGTTTGTACTGGCCGAACATGAAGCCGATTTCACGGCCTCCGACGCCGATGTCGCCTGCCGGAACGTCGGTGTCCTGACCGATGTGGCGCTGCAATTCGGTCATGAACGACTGGCAGAAGCGCATCACCTCGTTGTCGGACTTGCCCTTGGGGTTGAAGTCCGAACCGCCCTTGCCGCCGCCCATCGGGAGGGTCGTGAGGCTGTTCTTGAAGGTCTGCTCGAAGGCCAGGAACTTCAGGATCGAGAGGTTGACCGAGGGGTGGAAACGGATGCCGCCCTTGTAGGGGCCGATGGCGCTGTTCATCTGGATGCGGTAGCCGCGGTTGATCTCGATTTCGCCTTTGTCGTTGAGCCACGGCACGCGGAAGATGATGACGCGCTCGGGCTCTGCGATGCGTTCCAGCACCTTCATCTTTTGCAGGATCGGGCTGGCGACGATGTGCGGTGCCAGCGATTCGGCCACCTCGCGGACGGCCTGGTGGAACTCCGGTTCACCGGGATTGCGGGCGATGAGCCGGGCCATGAAATCTTCGACGTACTGTCGGGCTTGCTCGTTCATAAGCGAATGGATTTTGAGGGGTTTGTAATCGTTTCTCGCCCCTAAAAATAGTACATTCATTCGAGTTTCGCAACTTCTTTAAGAATTTCATAAAATATTTTATTTACCTGCGCCGCGCATTTGCTTACTGTCTGCGGGGCAGCCGGGTCGCGGGGCTGAAAATCCGTAACGAAAAAAGACGGATTCGCTATGAATCCGTCATTGAAATTTTTTTTCGATTTTTTTGCGCTTCCTCCCCGGAAACGCCTGCCTGTCACTTGGAAAAGGCGAATCCGACGTAAACATCCTTGTACTTCGACAGCAGGGCGGCGGCCGTCGAGAGCGAGGATATCCGGCTGCCGAGGGCGGTCATCATCTCCACGAGCCGCGTGACCGGAAAGACCAGCACCAGTTCCGTGCCGCTGATATAGGCGTGGCCCGGCATCGATCCCAGGTTGATCTTGCCCTTGGCGAAATGGAGCGTCACAACGTGCGTCTCGGCGTCGTATTCGTAGGTTCCCGTGAGTTTGTGCTTGCCCAGCGTCGCCGAGAAATCGTCGCTGTCGCGTTCGAAGGTGAACGTTCCGGCGCCGGCTTTGAGTCCGGCCAGCGCATAGGCTTTTTCCAGCTGTTTGACGACCGTGGTTTCGAGGGCTGCGCCGCCGAGTTCCGAGGCGAGGTCCCCGCCTTCGAACTTGACGCCCGGGCCCGTGTAGTTCCACGTGCCAGCCAGCGCATACTGGGTGAGTTTGCCGTCGGTGATCTTGTCGGCGGCCGCCGTGGCGGCTTTTTTCAGCGCGTCCTTCCAGTCCTGCGCCGAAGCCGTGCCGGCGAGCAGGAGCAGGGACGCTGCAAGCAAGAGGGTTCTTTTCATATTCATAATTCTTCGACTTCCCGGAGCCATGCCGCCGCCGAGGCGTCGGAGGGCATGCGCCAGTCGCCGCGGGGCGAGAGCGACACGGAACCGACTTTCGGGCCGTCGGGCATGGCCGAGCGTTTGAACTGTTGGGTGAAGAAGCGGCGGACGAAGACCGTGAGCCACTTCAGGATGGTCGCACGGTCGTAGCTCCCCTCGAAAGCCTGCTCGGCCAGCAGCAGGATTTTCGCAGGACCGTAACCCGCGCGCAGGAAATTGTAAAGGAAGAAGTCGTGGAGTTCGTAGGGGCCCACGAGGTCTTCGGTCTTCTGGGCGATCTTCCCTTCGGCGTCGGCCGGAAGCAGTTCGGGGCTGACCGGCGTGTCGATGATGTCCAGCAGCGTGGCGCGCGTCGCGGCGTCTCGCTCCGTGTCGGCGGCCCACTTCACGAGGTGGCGCACCAGCGTCTTGGGAACCGAGGCGTTGACGCCGTACATCGACATCTGGTCGCCGTTGTAGGTCGCCCAGCCCAGCGCCAGTTCCGAAAGGTCGCCCGTGCCGACCACCAGTCCGCCTTCCATGTTGGCCACGTCCATCAGTATCTGCGTGCGTTCGCGGGCCTGGGCGTTCTCGTACGCCGCGCCCCGGTCGTCGGGATCGAGGCCGATGTCCCGGAAGTGCTGCGTGCAGGCGTCGCGGATGGGGATTTCGCGGATCGTGACGCCCAGCCCGCGCATCAGCTCCAGCGCGTTGTTGTAGGTGCGGTCGGTGGTGCCGAAGCCCGGCATCGTGATGCCGATGATCCCCGCGCGGTCCATTTTCAGGAAATCGAACGTGCGGGCCGTCACGAGCAGGGCGAGGGTCGAATCCAGCCCGCCCGAGATGCCGACGACGGCTTTTCCGGCGCGGGTGTGGATCATCCGCTGCGCCAGTCCGTGCGACTGTATCCGGAAGATCTCCTCGCAGCGTTCGCTGCGGTGCGCCTCGTCCTTCGGGACGAACGGCATCGGGTCGATGTCGCGGTCGAGGACCACGCCGCGAAGCCCCTCGGGTATCTCCATCTCGATCACGGTATTCTCCGTGGCCCCTTCGTTCATGCGGAACGAGGTGTTGCGGCGGCGTTCGAACGCCAGCCGTTCGAGGTCCACGTCGGCGACGACCAACTGTTCCTCGGGCGAGAAGCGTTCGGCTTCGCGCAGGATCGTGCCGTTCTCGGCGACGATGCCGTTGCCGGCGAACACGAGGTCGGTGGTGGATTCGCCGAAGCCTGCCGAGCAGTAGACGTAGGCCGCGATCGTGCGGGCCGACTGCTGGGCAATCAGTTGCCGCAGGTAGGCGTGCTTGCCCGCCGCCTCGGGCGAGGCCGAGAGGTTGAAGATCACCTTCGCGCCGTTCAGTGCCAGCTGCGACGAGGGCGGCACGGCGCTCCAGAGGTCCTCGCAGAGCTCGACGCCGAATTCCGCGCCGTTGACCTCGAACGTGAGGTCGGCGCCGAAGTCGGCCTGCTGGCCCGCGACGGCGATGTGTTCGTCCGAAATCCCGGCTCCCGAGGCGAACCAGCGGTTTTCGTAGAATTCGCCGTAGTTCGGGATGTAGGTCTTGGGGACCACGCCCAGCACCTTGCCCTGCGTGAAGACCACGGCGCAGTTGTAGAGCGCCGATCCGTGGCGCAGAGGGGCCCCGGCGATCAGCGTGAGGGGAAGTTTGCGCGTGGCGCGCACGAGGCGTTCCAGCGCTTCGTCGGCCGCGTCGAGCAGCGTGGATTGCAGCACGAGGTCGCCGCACGTGTAGGCCGTCACGCCCAGTTCGGGGAATGCCGCGATCTCGACGCCCCGCCGGGCGGCCTCCTCGGCCATCGCCGCCATGCGCTCGGCGTTGTAGTCGCAGTCGCCGACCCGCAGATGCGGGATCGCCGCGGCCACTTTCAGAAATCCAAAGGAATCCATAGCTATCGCAATTGAGAATTAAGAATTAAAAATGAAAAATTCGGCTTTTGTCTTAGCGTCGTGAAATCCCGAAGCGTCGGGGCGAACCCTCGCTTTCGGTGATCCCGGGTGGATCGATGGCCCGGAGCAGGCGACAGCGAATTTCAATTTTTAATTCTTAATTTTTCATTTTTAATTAGCCCACAGGCTTGTCAGGTTCAGAATCACCTGCTGGGCCTTGCGCATCGTCGTGAGCGAGCAGTATTCGAACTTGCCGTGGAAGTTCATGCCTCCGGTGAAGAGGTTGGGGCACGGCAGGCCCATGAACGAGAGGCGTGCGCCGTCGGTGCCGCCGCGGATGGGCCGCACGAGGGGCTTCACGCCGGCCATCTCCATCGCCCGCAGCGCCTTGTCGATCACCTGCGGATGCGGCTCGACCATCTTGCGCATGTTGTAATACTGGTCTTTGAGCGTGATGGTCAGCACCTCGTCGCCGTATTTCTTTTTCAGCAGATCGACGCAGGCCCACATGAAGACCTTCTTCTGCTCGAACTTCTCGGCGTCGTGGTCGCGGATGATGTAGCTCAGCGAAGCCCTCTCCACCGTGCCGTTCACACCGACGCAGTGGTAGAAACCTTCGTAGCCCTCGGTGTGCTGCGGACGCTCGGCGGCGGGCAGCATCGTTTGCAGTTCGCACGCTACGTCGATGGCGTTGATCATCTTCGCCTTGGCGTAGCCCGGGTGGACGTTGCGGCCCTGTATCTCGATCTTCGCGCTCGCGGCGTTGAAGTTCTCGTATTCCAGCTCGCCTTCCATGCCGCCGTCAACGGTGTAGGCGAAATCGGCGCCGAAGGCTTTCACGTCGAAGAAATCCACGCCCCGGCCCACCTCCTCGTCGGGCGTGAAACCGATGCGGATCTTGCCGTGTTTCACCTCGGGGTGCGTCAGCAGATATTCCGCGGCGGTCATGATCTCCGCCACGCCCGCCTTGTCGTCGGCGCCCAGCAGCGTCGTGCCGTCGGTGTGGATCAGCGTGTGCCCCTTGAAGAAGGCCAGCTCCGGGAACTCCGAAACCTTCATCGTCAGCTGGCCGTTCAGGGCGATGTCGCCGCCGTCGTACTCCTCGATCACGCGGGGCTTTACGTCTTTTCCGCTCATGTCGGGCGAGGTGTCCACATGGGCGATGAAGCCGATGACGGGGGCGTTCTCGCACCCCGGCGCGGCGGGGATCGTGCCCATCACATAGCCGTACTGGTCCATCGTCACTTCGGTCATGCCGAGGGCCTCCATCTCGTCGCGCAGGGCCGCCAGGAGGACCTTCTGCTTCTCGGTCGAGGGGAATGTGGTGCTGTTTTCGTCCGACTGCGTGTCGAATGATACGTATTTCAGAAAACGTTCTTTGAGTTCCATAATTTCAACAGGTTAAAGGTTAAAAGTTAAAGGTGAGAGGTGAAAAACAGGCTATCTGCATTTTTTACGCTCCACTTTTAACCTTTCACTTTTCATTTTTCACTTTTTGCTTTAATCGTGTGCCAGCCCATGTAGCCGATCAATACGAGGTACATCACGAGCCCCACCCATTCGGCGGCGTTCGATGCGGCCCAGCCCGAGAGGAACCAGTCCACGCCGGCGAATTTCAGCACGGCGCTCACCACGCCCATCAGCGCGCCGCCGGCGATGAATCCCGAGGCGATGAGCGTACCGCGGTCGAAGCGGGCCTTGTTCAGCCCTTCGTCCTTCGAGCGGTTCGAGACGAACCACGCCACCAGTCCGCCCACCACCAGCGGGGCGTTCAGCTCCATGGGGATGAACATGCCCAGCGCGAACGCGAGGGCCGGGATGCCGATCGACGTGAGCACCAGCGCCAGCGCAGCACCGCAGAAGTAGAGCATCCACGGGGTCTGTCCGCCGGTCATCAGCGGCTGGATGACGGCCGCCATAGCGTTGGCCTGCGGGGCCACCAGCGCGCCTTCGCCTACGAATCCGTAGGATTTGTTGAGGATGATCATCACCCCGGCCACCGTCGCCGCAGCAACGAACGTGCCGAGGAATTTCCATGCCTCCTGCTTCTTGGGTGTGGTGCCCAGCCAGTAGCCGATCTTGAGGTCGGTGATGAAGCCTCCGGCCATCGACAGGGCCGTGCAGACCACGCCGCCGATCACTAGCGCGGCGGTCATGCCCGTCGTGCCGCTCAGACCCACGCTCACCAATACCAGCGACGCGAGGATCAGCGTCATCAGCGTCATGCCCGAGACGGGGTTGGTGCCCACGATGGCGATGGCGTTGGCCGCCACGGTGGTGAAGAGGAACGCGATGACGAAGACGATCAGGATCGCCGTCAGCGACTGGGTCCAGTCGCCGCCCAGCAGTCCGAAGTGGAAGAAGACGAAGACCGAGACGAGCGTGGCGATCAGAATCGTGAGGATGCGCTTCATCGAAAGGTCGCGTTGCGTGCGCTCGGCGATCTCGGCGGAGCCTTTGCCGCCTCCGAACTCCGAGACTGCGAGGCCCACGGCCTGACGGATGATCTTCGACTGACGGATGATGCCGATGATGCCCGCCATGGCGATGCCGCCGATGCCGATGGGCTTGCCGATGAATGCGAAGAGGTTCTCGGCCGTGAAGATCGACTGCGGGTCGGCGAGGATGTCGGCGCGCGTCACGCCTAACAGCGAGATCATCGCGGCGGGATCGACGGCTTCGGCCAGCGAGCCCACCACCGGGACGATCACGAACCACACGAGGCACGATCCGGCGGTGATGATCATGGCGTATTTCAGGCCGATGATGTAGCCCAGTCCCAGCACGGCGGCCGAGGTGTTGAGGCCGAAGACCACCTTGAATTTGTCGGCGGCGACGGCGCCCCATGCGCAGATGCGCGTCGAGACCGATTCGGTCCAGAGGCCGAACGTGCCGACCGCGAAGTCGTAGAGACCGCCCACGAGGCCCGCGACGGCCAGCAGTTTGGCCTGCGATCCGCCCTTTTCGCCCGAGACGAGGACTTCGGTGGTCGCCGTGGCCTCGGGGAAGGGGTATTTGCCGTGCATCTCCTTGACGAAGTATTTGCGGAAGGGGATCAGCAGCACGATGCCCAGCAGTCCGCCGAACAGCGACGAAAGGAACACCTGCCAGAAGGCGGCGTCGAGCCCCAGGATGTAGAGGGCCGGGAGGGTGAAGATCGCCCCGGCGACGATCACGCCCGACGAGGCGCCGATCGACTGGATGATGACGTTCTGTCCCAGCATGTTCTTTTTGCCCAGCACCGAGCCCATGCCTACGGCGATGATGGCGATGGGGATGGCGGCTTCGAAGACCTGCCCGACCTTGAGGCCGAGGAAGGCCGCGGCGGCCGAGAAGACGACGGCCATGATGACGCCCATCGTGACCGAGTAGGGCGTCACCTCCTTCGGGTTCGACGAGGCGGGCATCACGGGCGTGTACTCTTCGCCCGGTTTGAGTTCGCGGTAGGCGTTTTCGGGCAGCGAGGTGAGTTGCTTGTCCTGTTCCATGTGTAGTTGTAAATGCTGAATTTTGAATTTTTAATCGCAATCTTTCGGTGTCGCCGGAAGATTACCTGTTGTCGCCGCTGCCCGAGATGTGGTTGCGCTGCATGCGCGAGCGGAGTTTTTCGACGTTCATCTGCGCCACCTCTTCGAGTTCGTAGCCCAGGTCGCGCGAGAGCGTGGCGCAGTACCACAGCACGTCGCCGATCTCCTTGACGATTTCGAGTCTCTTTTCGGGGGTGAACTCCTCGTGTCCGTCGCGGATCACTTTCTTCACTTTGTCGGCGACTTCGCCCGCTTCGCCCGTGAGCCCGAGCGTGGGGTAGATGATGCGGCGCTCGTCGGGATAGATGGCCGTTTCGAGGGCGTGCTGCTGGTATTCGTTGAGTGTCATAGCTTTGATTTGAAGGTTTACAACAGGCAAAAATAACAAAATAATTTCGAAATAAGCCGAAAAAAGCCCCGGCGATTGCACGGGGCGGGTATTTGTGCTGTGCCGTCGCGGTCTGCCGCCGCTCCGGACGCCCGCCTTTCGGGCGGGGCGGGGGATTCAGAGCTCGGGGATCGCCTTCTCCAGCCCGATGCCGCGCGAACCTTTGAGCAGCACGAGGGCGTTTTCGACGGGGGAGAGCCGCAGCCGCGAAAGCAGCTCTTCGCGCGTGGGGCAGAGGGTCGTGCGGGCCGGTTTTTCGGGGAGCGAGGCGCAGGCTTGCGTGAATTCGCTGCCGACGAGCAGCAGCTCGGCGTCGGGAGACTGCGCCGCCTGGCGGATGATCTCCGTGTGCTCGTGCGCGGACCATTCACCCAGTTCGAGCATGTCGCCCAGGATCAGCACCCGGCGCTGCCGCCGGCCGAGCGGTTCGGCGAGGAAACTTTCGACGGCCAGCCGCATACTCAGCGGGTTGGCATTGTAGCAGTCGATGACGAGCGTGTTGCGGGCCGTCTCGGTGCGCTGCGAACGGTTGTTGTCGGGGACGTAGCCGGCTATGGCGCGGCGGATGCGCTCGTCGGGAATGCCGAAATAGCGTCCCACAGCTACCGCGGCGGCGATGTTGTAGCGGTTGTAGGCCCCTTCGAGGTGGTTCTCCATGCCGTCGGCCAGCGAGACGGGATAGTATTCCGCAACCAGCGAATCGCGTTCGGCGGCCATCTCCGTCAGCACCCGGTCGTCGGACGGCACGAAGGCGCGGCCGCCGTTCGCGGCGAGATAGTCGAACAACTCACCCTTGCCCCGGCGGATTCCCTCGGGGCCTCCGAAACCTGCGAGGTGCGCCCGTCCGATGTTGGTCAGAATGCCGTAGCCGGGTTCGGCGACGGAGGTCAGCAGGGCCAGTTCGCCGCAGGCGCTCGCGCCCATCTCCACCACGCCGAATTCCGTGTCGCGGGTCATCGAAAGCAACGTCAGCGGAACGCCGATATGGTTGTTGAGATTGCCGCGCGTGGCGCAGACCGCGAACCGTTCGCCCAATACGCGGCTGACGAGCTCTTTGGTGGTGGTTTTGCCGCTGCTGCCCGAGATGGCGAGGATGGGGATGCCCAGCGCCCGGCGGTGTTCCCGGGCCAGCTCCTGAAGGGCTTGCAGCGTGTCCCCGGCATAGAGGATGCGTTCGTCGGCGGCCGCCGCACCGGCGTCGTCGGAAACGGCGAAAGCGGCGCCTTTCTCAAGCGCCTCCGCGACGAAGCGGTTGCCGTCGAAGTTGGCGCCCCGCAGGGCGAAGAATATCGAATCGGGCTCGATCTTCCGGGTGTCGGTCGAGATGCGGGGGTATTTCAGGAAGAGGTCGTAAAGTTCGCTCATGGCGGGTGAAAAATAAATGGAGGACGGTCGCAGACCGCCTCCGGGGATGGGTGGTGCGACGACGGCATATCTGATCCGGGATCAGATGTGCTTGTCGCCGTTGTTGAATTTCACTTCGTCGATGAATTTCTTGATGTTCTGCTCCTCGGCGCGGGGGCAGATCAGCAGCACGTCGTCCGTATCGACGATGATGTACTCTTTCAGGCCGCTGATGACGGCGATCTTCTCCTTCGGCAGCGAGACGATCGACGAGCGCGTGTCGTAGAGGTAGCACCCCTTCTCGGGAATGGCGTTGGCGTAGCGGTCCTTGCGCGAGTGCTGGTAGACCGAGCCCCACGTCCCGACATCGCTCCAGCCGAACTCCCCGCAGCGGACGTAGACGTTGTCGGCCTTCTCCATGATGCCGTAGTCGATCGAGATGGCGCGGCACTCCGAATAGGCGATTTCCAGCACGTTACGCTCGGCGTCGGTGCCGATGGCGCGCATCACGCCGCTGAACATCGCGTGGTGCTCGGGAAGGTATTTCTCGAAAGCCTCGACGATCGCGCGCACGGTCCACACGAAGATTCCCGAGTTCCAGTAGAATTCGCCCGATTGCAGGAACACCTGCGCCAGTTCGAGGTCGGGCTTTTCGGTGAAGCACTTGACCTTGCTGATGGGGCGGTTGTCCGAGACCTGGATGTAGCCGTAGCCCGTGTCGGGGCGCGTGGGCTTGATGCCCACGGTCATCAGCGCGTTGTGCTCCGATGCGAAAGCGAGACATTCGGCGATGATCTCCCGGAAGTCGTCTTCGTTGAGGATCAGGTGGTCCGCCGGGGTGACGATCATTTCGGCGTCGGGATTGCGCTTCATCAGCGTATAGGCCGCATAGGCCACGCAGGGGGCGGTGTTGCGGCCCACGGGTTCGCAGAGCACCTGTTTCTCGCCGATCTCCGGAATGTGTTCCAGCACCAGTCTCTTGTATTTGTCGTTCGTCACCACCAGAAAATTCTCCGGCGGGACGATTTTTGCGAAGCGTTCGTACGTGTGGCGGATAAAGGATTTTCCCGTTCCCAGAATATCGAGGAACTGTTTGGGCATCGACTGCCGGCTTTTGGGCCAGAAACGCGATCCGATGCCGCCCGCCATGATGACACAATATTTATTGCTTGCCATAGTTATTATATGGAGTTAAGTTCGACAAAGATAAAAATATTTTAGTAACTTTGCCGCCTATTGGAAAATTAATTTTCGACCCGGCAATGAAAATCAAATTCTTCACCATACCCAACCTGCTGACCCTTTCGAACCTGCTCTGCGGTTCGGTCGCAGCGGTCGCCGCGCTGGTCTGGGGCAACCTGACGCTGGCTTTCGGGCTGATGATCCTGGCTGCCGTGTTCGACTTTTTCGACGGCTTTACGGCGCGCCTGCTCGACCAGAGTTCGCCCATCGGGCTGCAACTGGATTCGCTGGCCGACGACATCACCTTCGGGTTCGCGCCCGCCGCCGCGATGTACGTCCTCTATCAGCGGATGCCGGGCGTCTGGCTGCCGGAGGGAGCCCTCGGGCTCATCGTCTTCGCCTTCACGGCCTTTGCGGCATTGCGGCTGGCGAAATTCAACATCGACGACACGCAGCGCACGGAGTTCTGCGGACTGCCTTCGCCGGCTGCCGCGATGCTCTGCGCCTCGCTCGGTATGCTGGCCGAGTGTTACGGGCTGACGCTCCTGCGCGAGACGGTGTTGGCCGTGGCCGTGGTCGTGGGGCTGCTGATGATCTCGGACGTGAGGATGTTCGCCCTCAAATTCCACGGATTCGGCTGGAAGGGGAACGGTTTGCGCTATACGTTCATTCTCGTCAGCGCCGCGATGGCGGTCGTCCTGCGCGGATACGCCGTGCCGCTGATCATCGTGCTTTACGTCCTGATTTCGCTCGTCCGGGGGTTCGCCTGCCGGGCAAACGGCTGTGGGAAAGCCGAATAGTTTATTAAAAAATTTTAATTACCTTTGCCGCGGATTTCCGCTCTTTAGGTTGGATATGTCGGGATTTTCGAATCGCATATTGCTGGTGCTCCTGTTCGGCCTGTTTTTTGCAGTGCCTCAGACAGGGCGTTGCCAGGGCTTCGATGCGAAGACCCTGATGCGCGCCCAGCAGAACGGCCAGTCGGGAAATCTCTACGGCAACAACCCTTTCGAACAGCCCGAGGGCGAGGAGGGGGAGCAGCCGCAGGATACGACCAAGAAGGAGCGCAAGATCCGCAAGCCGCTGGAGTCCTATTTGTTCAACGACTCGATACGTGCGCTGAACAACTTCAAATGGCACGTGAGCCGCGATTTCAACCGCGTCGAGATCGGACCTTTGGACACCACGCTGACCGATTACCGGATCGACTATCCGTTCTACCGGGAGGAGGTGGGCGACATCGCCCAGGGAGCCCTGGGGCAAACGTCGCTGCCGCTGAACTACTTCCGGCGGCCTCAGTTCTTTGATTTCAGTTTTGCGAGTCCCTACTATGCGTACACCTACAACATGGAGAACGTGCCCTTCTACAACACGAAGAAGCCGATCATCCGCATGAGCTACGCCGAGTCGGGGCAGAAGCGTTTCCGCGAGGAGAATTTCAACATCATGCACGCGCAGAACATCTCGCCGACGACGGGATTCAACGTCGATTACAAGGCGCGGGGCACGCGCGGGCAGTATGTGTGGTCGCGGACCAAGAACCACAACCTCTCGGTGGCCGTCAGCCATACCGGAAAGCGCTACTCGGTGCATGCGGGTTACTACAACAACCACATTGAGCAGCAGGAGAACGGCGGCGTGGTCGGCAACTGGGCCATTGCGGACACCGTTTTCGAGATGCCCTCGGGCGTGCCGATGCGGCTGGCCGACGCCGAGGCCAAGAACCTCTACCGCAACAACGCCTTCTTCGTCACGCAGTCCTACGGCATTCCGCTGCAACGGCTCACCGAGCACGATTTCTCGATGGCCAACCTTTCGGCGGTCTATATAGGCCACTCGTTCGAGTACAGTTCGTGGAGCAAGGTCTACACCGACAGGAACGAGCCCTATACCAACGAACGCGACCACCGCGACGAGAACGGCAACTACGTGTCGGCCGAGGGCCGCTACTACGACAACTGGTACATCAACCCCACGGAGACGCGCGACTCGATCTACGAACGGGTCGTCTCGAATCGCTTCTTCGTGCAGGCGCAGCCCTGGGACCGCAACGGGGTGGTGGGAACGATCGACGCCGGCGTCGGCATCGACATGCACACCTACTCGCAGTTCGAACTGAAAGATTATCTGACGGGCAAGTACACGAAGGTCAACAAGACGAGTTACTTCTTTTACGGCTCGGTCAGCGGAAAGATAAAAAAGTATGTCGATTGGGACGGGAATCTCAGATTCTACCCGTCGGGATACAGAGGCGGAGACCTTTCGATCGGCGCGCACCTCGCGCTGAAAGGCTACCTCCGCGGACACCCCCTGATTCTCGAAGGACGGTTCACGATGGACCGCCGTTCGCCCAACTACTGGCAGGAGAATCTATTCTCGAACCATTATATATGGAACACTCCTTTGGACAAGGAGAATGAAACTCGGTTCGAGGTCAAGTTTTCGGTCCCCGATTTCGCTTTCGAAGCGGGGGCATGGCAGGGAGTCGTCTCCGACAAGATCTATTATGCGTCGGACAGCAACGTCGCCCAGCACGGCGGAAACGTCAGCCTCACGAGTGTGTATGCTCGCAAAGATTTCCGCTTGGGCGGACTTCATTTGGACAACAGGGTATTGTTGCAGTGGAGTACGGATCAGGATGTCGTACCCGTTCCGCTTTTGAGCGCCTTCCTTTCGTATTACTACGAGTTCTGGGTCGTGCGCGACGTGCTGCGCTTGCAGATCGGTCTGGACGGACGCTATAATACGCGGTATTATGCGCCCGGTTACAATCCGGCTCTGTCGGTGTATTACAACCAGCGCGAGGTCGAAGTGGGGAACTATCCCTACGTGGACGCCTTCGCAATGGCGAAGTGGAAGAGAATGCGGATATTCTTGAAATATCAGCATGTGAACAAGGGACTGTTCGGTAACGGAGAGTATTTCTCGGCGGCTCGTTATCCGCTGAATCCGGGCATGTTCAAAATCGGTATCTCGTGGGGATTCTATGATTAGCGTGCTGTTCTGCGCGGTGTAAGCTGCCCGCAAAACAACCTTTTATGTTGAAAAAGACCGTATTAACGTTTGCGTTCTTGACCATTCTGACCACTTTCTACGGCTTCAACGCCCGGTTCGCCGCACCCGCGACGGACGGCGCGCCGAACGGAATGGAGGCGATGAACCGTTCGCTGCTCCCCGAGGGCAGCTACGTCATCTCGGCTTACGACGATGTGATCCGCCATATCAGCGAACAGGAGGGCAACGACTGGCGGCTGATGAGCGCCATCGCCTACCACGAATCGCGCTTCAGACCCGACATCATCTCGCGCCGCGGGGCCCGCGGACTGATGCAGATCATGCCTTCGGTGGCACGCCAGTTCGACGTTCCCGTGACGGAGGTTTCCAATCCGGAGACCAATATCTGGCTGGCGAACAAGCTGCTGACGAAGATCGCATCGACGCTCTGCCTTCCCGAGGACATCTCCGAGAAGGACCGGATGAGCATCATCCTGGCGTCGTACAACAGCGGCGTCGGTCATGTGAACGACGCGCGCCGTCTGGCGAAGCTGGACGGGGAGAACCCCGATTCTTGGGAGGTCGTGGCGCGTTATCTCAGCCTGAAAGCCGATCCCGCGTATTACGAGAGCGAAGTGGTCAAATGCGGACGTTTCACCGGCAGCCGGCAGACGCTGGCTTATGTGAACGACGTGATAGGACGTTACGACAGATACTGCCGCGTCGCCGGGAGGTGACCGCAGGCAGGTGTATGATTAAAGGCAGGGTCCGGAAACGGACCCTGCCTTTTTTGCGTTCGGTGACGGGAGGGGCGTCAGTATGCCCACTCGAAATTGTCAATGTAGAGGACGTTCGACTTGCAGCCGGTCATGAAGTCGCCGTAGGCGCTCGTCGAGCAGGAGATGACGAGCTGATAGAGGCCGCTGGGCTTGGCTTCCCGGTCGTAGAAGTGGAGTTCGAGCTCCGTGTCGATCATCCGGTCGCCGGTCGAGCTCTCGTCGATGAAGAGCGACCCGTAGGCGATGATCTTACCCTGTTCGGTCGAAGCGGCTTCCTGCGGGTCCCAGGTGCCGGTGGGAGGTTCCGTGCCCGATCCGACTTCGCGGCGGGCGTTCCAGTCCACGATGGCGACCATGATGCGGGCCCGGTCCTGGTCCCCCATGCCGATCGGCGCGCCGAACTTCTTGTCGATGTCAACGGGGCCGATATGCTCGGCGAAGTACTGCACCTTCAGGGCTCTGGGACGGGCTTTCCAGGCGTAGGTCTGGCCGAACGATACGACGCCCCGGGTGATGAGGTCCTTCTGGAAAAGTCCCGTGAAGAGGTTGCCCGAGGCGAGGACTCCCACGGCGGAGGTGGCCTGCAATTTGGCGCGCGTGCCGCCGGCGAAAGACGCCTGCGTACACAGTCCCTTGGTGAAGGTGTTGTTGCCGCTGCCCCAGAATTCGGCCGTCTTGTTGTTCTGCGTCCAGCAGCTCATCGAGGCGTCTTCCATGTCGCCGTTGGGGATGGTGTTGCCCGCAGGGGCCGTGTACTCCAACGGTGCGCCCTGCTCGCTGCCGCCGACCAGCAGCCGGAATTCGTAGGTGTGGCCTGCGAACAATCCCTTTTTCGGCACCAGTTTGTAAACGGTCAGTCCGTTCGGATTGGTTTCCGTTTTCCATTCGGGGGCGATCGTCGCCGTCAGGATGCCGGCGTCGTAGCCGCTCTCCTGCATCGGCTGCCACTCCGTGTCGCCCTTGATGCGGTATTCCAGCGCGGCGCCCGAGGCGTACTCGTCGGCGGAGATGAGCGCCGTGACCGTACCCGTATTCTGCCACAGGTCGGCTTCCCGAAGCGCCACTTTCACGTTGGTCGTCTCCACGTAAAGCATCCACCGCTCGGTGACGCCGTGGCAGGTAACGTCCACGAAGCGCACCGATTCGAAACTGCTGCCCGAAAGCTCTTCGAGCGAGGGCGAATAGGTGGTGATCTCCGCCGGGCCGAGTTTGAGCTCCTCGATTTCGATATGCCCCAGATCGGTGTCGTCGGGGACATAGACCCTGACGATGCGGTTTTCGGTGTCGATCTCCGTGGCGCCGATCTGTCCCGTCACGCTGAAGCGCCGCTCGATGGTCTGCACGGCGCGGATCGTCCAGTCGTAGTCCTGATAGAGCGACAGCGTGGTGTAGATCGGCGAGAGCAGGTTGAACGTGCCGGTCAGCTCCTGCGAACTGCGCACCTGATCCAGAAGTTCCGCCTTGTTCAGCTCGATGCTGTGTATGACGGCGTCGTAGGTCACGGCGTCGATCTTCACGTTGCGGATGTCGGTGGCTTCGTCGAGCGTGAGGGTGACGACCCGCGAGGTGACGTTGTTCTCCGAGACCGAGAAGCCCTCTCCCTCGACGTTGGCGATGCGCAGTTCGACGACGGGGTAGGGAATATCGTTGCTGATGCACGACGCTGCGAGGAGCGCCGCGGCCGCTGCGAATGCTGTTTTCAGGTATCTGGTCATAACTTTACTTCTTTTTCTTGTCCCACAGGTGTATCGTCATGCCGAAGTTGATGGCGGCGATGTTGAGCCGGAAGCGCATGTTCGAAGCCTCGCGCGAGCCGGTTTTTTTGCCGCTCTCGTCCTTTTGCGTGACGGAGTTGTACTGGATGCCGCCCAGCCCGAACGACACCGTGGCGCAGACGTTGGGGAAGATATAGACGGCCGCTCCCGGATTAAACGCCAATTTCACCTGCGTATTGTCGCTGTACGTGGTTTTCATCTCGTCGTTCGACGTGTTCGGCTGGTAGGAGAACTTCGAGGAGCCGGTCGCCAGCGAGAGTTCGAACTCGGCGAACAGACCGAAACGCCCTTTCGGATCGAGCCCCGCATAGGAGCGGTGGAAAATGCCGAACGAATAGTTGTCGCTGTTGATGTCGAGTTTGGGAATCTGCCCCGAGGCGTCGTTGCTTTCGCCGAGGTCGTAGCGGGCGTTGTCGAGGCTTCCGCCCATGTGGCGGTAGCCGAAACGCACGCCCAGACAGCTGTTGTCGCGGTAGAAGTAACCCACGAACGGTTTTACGGTGGCGATCGAACCGTCGGCGTTGATGCCGTCGATCAGCAGCATGATGTCCGTGTCATCGCTCGACAGCGTGCCGTAGGAGGCGGTCAGACCCATTATCACCTCGCCCTTGTAGGCGAATTTGAGCTTGTTGATTTCGCGGTCCATGCGCCGGCGCGTGGGCAGGAAGCGCTGCTGTTTCTTCGGCTCGGCGGGAGACGCGGAGATGCCGGAGGCCGCCGGGGCGCTCTCTGCCGCCGGGGTGTTCTCCGGGACCGGAACCGACGGCGTTTCGGCGGCGGCCGTGAAGGCGAGGCATGTCGAAAGGAGGAAAAGTATGATTCGTGTCATTGCTGTGCCGTTTTTAGAGGTAGAAGGCCATGCCGAGGCCGATCGAGAAGATGTTGACTTTGAAGTTCATCATGCTCGTGTTGCGGTTGCCCACGGTGACCTGGTTGTGAACCTGCTTGGCATGGTTGTAGGTGATACCCATCACGCCGACGTTCACCTCGACGGCCATGTTGTTGGTCGCAAAGGCCACGATGCCCGGCGAGATGCCCAGCGAGAGGGTGTAGCCCGTCTCGTAGGTGCCTTTCACGGGCGAATCGTTGGCGAATCGGGCCTGCGTGCCGCCGGCCGAGAGCGACATCTCGTTGAACAGCGCGAAACGTTTGTTGCGCCCCAGCGGGATGTACTGGCGCCAGATCGCCGCCGCCGAATAGGTTTGGCGCAGCGCATAGTAGTCTTTGGCCACGATGTTCGTGCCCGTCTCCGAGTCGCCGAAGTGGAGTTCGGCGTTGTCCAGTTTGAGCAGCGTCCGCGAGTAGATGAAACGGCCTCCGAGAGCCATGTTGTCGCGCACGGCATAGGCGATCAGGGGGCTGATGCGGAAGGTGTAGCCTTTCGAGTCGATGCCCTCGACCACCAGGAATTTGTAGTTGTCGTTGGTGTGGGTCGAGTAGGACGCCGTGCCGCCGAAGACCCATTGTCCTTTGGGGACGAACAGGTTGTGGGTGTCGGTGAGTCCGCGTTCGCGGCGCATTTCGTTGATTGTCTTCGGAACCGGGCCGGCCGCATCGGTGTTCGGGGCTGTTTCCTGTGCGCGCAGGGCCTGCGCCGCGGCCGAGAGGCACAGCGCGAGGACGAGCGGGCGGATGAATAGTTTGCGCATCGGATTGCGTTTATTTGGTTAATAGACCCATTCGAAGTTTTCCACGCAGAGGAGATTGGATGTACTTCCCGTCACATAGTCTCCCTTGTAGCTCGTAGCACAGGAGATGACCAGTGAATAGTTGCCTGCGGTCGGGGCCTTGTCCTTGTCATACCAGAGGAGCGGCAGTTCCATCGTCTCCCAACCTTCCGTTGACTTCCCGAGTTTTTTCGATGAATAGCCCAGAATCGGGCCTTCGTTGAAGAGAGACTTGGTCTCCGGGTCCCAAAATGTGGATTCGTCGGACGATGCTCCCGATTTTACGGCGTGGCGTCCGGTCCAGTCGATGACGCAGACGAAGACGCGTGCCGAGTCGATGTCGTTTGTTGTCAGACCGCTGTTGCCCGTATTGGTGATATTGGTTACGGTTGCCTTGTAGCGGAGCCGCAGGGCCCGGGGACGGGCCGTGAACGTGTATTGCACGCCGAAACGGGCGTAGCCGAATGTGTCGAGTAATCCTGTCCCGCAATCGAATGTTCCGGTGAAGAGATTGCCGGCAGCGAAGATGTTCATTTTCACATTGGGTTTCAGTTGTGCACACTTGTCGCTGTCATCGTTGTCATTGACATTAACTCCGGTGCAGAGGGCATTGGTTTGGGCGTTGTTGCCGCCGACCCAGAACACGGTGCTGCTGTTCTCATTCGGATACGGGACGGTTCCGCCTGTGATCGAGCTTCCCGTGACATTATAAGTCGTCCAGTAGTCCATTCCGGCATTGTAAATGGTGTCGCCTGCGGGAGTCGTCAGCGATGCGGAATAGGTTCGATCGCCGATCATGCTTCGTAATTCATAATCGTTGCCGGCGGTGATGCCTTCTTTACCGGGTTCCGGGGTGTAGACCTTCAGCCCGGCTTCGTTCGTCGATTCGGTCCATTCGGGTCGGTAGGTGGCGGTGTAACAGCCGTTTCCGTTGGCCGTTCCCTCCGTTTCCAGCCACGATTCCCCGTTTTTCAGTCCGAAAGTGACGGCCGAGACGTTCGGATCGACGACCACGGCCCGCAGCGTGACCGTGTTGGCCCAGAGGTCGTAATCCTCTTTTCCGACCGGCAGGATTCCCTGCACGCGGAGTTCCGAGGCGACGGTGGCTTCGGCGTCCTTCGTGTCGGCGATGCGGAACGAGGCGGAGTGACTGCCTGCGGGACATCCTGCGAGGAACGCTTCGGAAAGGGTGACCGTCAGGCTGAGGTCGTTGTCGCGGACGACGGTGATTCCCTCGGCCGGAGCGTCGCTCATCATCAGGTCGTAGGTCTGTTCGCCGAACCGGAGTTCCGCGGTTTTCAGGGGCGCCATAGCCGCGAGTTTGTAGCTTCGCGTCCAGGTGTCGCCGGGGATGTAGCCTTGGGGCCGGGCGATGTCGAAGCCGTCGCCCTCGATGGTGGGGTCGGGACTGAAAATGATCGTGTCGTCCTGCTCGTCGGGGTCGGTGTTGACCTTGATGACGACACATTGGATGAACCCCGGCAGGTCCTTCGAGAACAGGCAGGTGAAGACATACTTGCCTCCGGCCTGGATGTTCTCCTGCCGGCCCTCCATGACGATCTGCCCGCGTTCGGAGTGGGTGCCTTCGAAATGCCAGACGAAAGTCGTCACCCCTTCGGGCAGGGTGAAGTAACCCGTGGCGTCGGAGGTGTATTTCAGCGCCGGGACGGCCTCCTGCTCGGCTTTTTCCTCGTCGAAAGCATCGTCGGCGACGATCCAGAAGCGGAAGTCCGTGCCGAAAGCCTCGGTGACCGAGGCGTCGAATTTCACTTCGGCGGCGGTGTTCTGCCTGCGGCAGTTCACGTCGGCTTCGGTCGTCTCCCCGGGGGTGACGGTGAAGGTCTCTTCGCCTTTGTAGAAGCGTTTGGTGAACGAGGCGGGGACAGCCTCCCCGGCTTCGACGGTGATCCGGTATTCCCCGGCGATGAGCTCCAGTTGCTTCACGAAGGTTTCGGAGGTGTATTTGCGGATCAGTTCATTGCGCGAATTGTAGATGCGTGCGACCAGATGGTCTTTCGGGTCGTATTCCGCGTCGGCTTCGGCGCGGGTGGTCGAAATGTTCATTTCGAGTACGCCCGTGCCCGCTGCGCCGCCTTCGCCCGTCGCCTCCTTGGAGCAGGATGCGGCGACGGTCAAGACCGTGCAGAGCAGCAGAGCGGCGTGTGTGATATGCTTTTTCATGGTGCGGACGGGTTAGGGCAGGGGATGAACGTAGAGCTGAAGGGTCGCGATGGTCGTTTGTCCCGCCTTGTCCGTAATTGTGAGTTTGAAGTCGTTGTTACAGTCGGAGGCGACCTGCTGCATCAGCGCAACGAATGGCGTGATAGAGATCGTCGGCAAGACGGTTTTGCCCGCAACCTCTTCGTTGACCGGGAACCCGAATCCGCTCAGGATGGCGGCGACTTCCTCCGGGCTGTTGCTTCCGGCGGCGGGAACGTTGCAGAGGTCGAATACGGCGGGGATGCCTACGCTCAGCAACTCTTCGGGAGTCAGTTTTTCGGAGATGATCTCCACGACCAGCGATTGGATGCCCGCTTCGGCCGTGATGTCGATGTCGATCGTTTCACCTCCGAAGATCTCGTGCCGCTGGGTGAGGTCGTGCCCCTGCCAGGCGACGGTCGGCTTTGCCGAACTCTTGCTGACCACGAGGCGGAGCTCCGCCGAGGTCGAGAGGCCCTTGGCGTCGGTCAGCGTGCAGGCGAAGGTGTGGGTGCCTTCGAACCCGGGATCGGCGTAGAGCATCGGAATCTGTCCCGCGATGTCGAACTGTTTGGAGGTCGCGCCGCGGAGCTTGTCGCCCAGCGGAAGCCCGAAGCCCGAGAGAATCGCATAGGCGGGGCCCTGCGTGGTGGCGCAGAGGTCGAGCGAATGGGGAATCTGAATCTCCGTGAGAGCGTCCATGAAGGCGGAGTTCGTCGATGAGAAGGTCAGCACGAGCGATTCGATGCCGTTGGGGGCGGTCAGATTCAGCGCGAAGGGCTCGGTGCACTTGCCGTCGGCGTCGAACATCGAGGAGGTGATCCGGAACGGTTCCGTGAGGTCGTGCCCGGGCCATTCGATCGCCGGGGCCAAGGGGTCGGGACCCTCTTCGAAGATCGGTTCCCAGACGTTCGCCGTGCCGTCGATCCGAATCTCTTCGTCCATTATGAAATTCTTAACGTCGATGTCGAATTTGATCCCGCCCTTGTCGGCATAGGTGATTACGAGCGTGATCTTGCGCCACTGTCCGGCCTTGACGTTGGGGATCTCCTTGTTGAACTGGAGGGGCGTTTCGGGCGTTTCGGCGAAAGCTCCCGTCAGGTTGAACTTGAGCGTGTTGAGCTCTGCGAGGGAGGTGAAATAGGCCGCGCGCGTCTCACCCTTGACAAAGACCATCGACGTTTCGCCCAGCGAGACCGTGGAGATCGTTTCGGCGGTAAACTGGTCTGCGAGGTCTTTCGAGCACGTGAGCGTCACCTTGATGTTGCTCAGCGTGCAGACGATCTCTTCGAGGACGGTGTCCTCGTTTTTTTCGATCGCAAAATCGCGTGCCGCGAAATAGACCGGATGGTCCCAGTCGGCGAGTTTCGAGGAGGGTTCCTCCGAACGGACCTCCAGTTTGTAGCTGCCCGTCGGAAGCTCCATCTTGCCGTCGGTCGCCGCCGTTTCGGTTCGCAGATTGGCATACGTGTCCTTGTAGACCGACGTGCCTTCGGCGTCGAAGATCTCGACGATGAATTCATCGACATCGGGCTGTGCCTCTTCGGCGCGCGTCTGGGGCTTGACCGTTTCGCCCGACGTGTCGTCGGGCTGCGTGTCGGTCTGGTCGTCGTAGATGACGCGCATCGTCATGCCGGCCATCGACAGATAGCCCGTGCCGTCCTCCGGTGCAGGGGTGGTGCCGGGTTCGTTCTTGTAGGCCGGTTCCTCGTTCACGCAGCCTGCCGCGAAGAGAATCGCCGTGATGGCTGCCGTCAGGATGATGGAAAAAGTCTTCATATTTCGTCGTTTTTTATTTGCTTGGAATGGCCTCTTCGTTCAGTTCGACGGGGATTACCCGCGTTTCGCCTTCGCCCTCGCCGAGGACGATGTTCAGCGAGGCGCTGCCGGCGTTCGATGCGTCGAAGGTGAAGATGTGGCAGGTGGCCGCCACGGTGACGTCGAGCGTCTCGGCGGGGAAGGTGTAGAGGGGGCCTTCCTTCTCGCCGTCCTGGCTTTGGCTGCGGGCCGTGCCGCTGACCGTGAGCGTCGTGCCCGTCTTCACCCAGATGCGCTCCGGGTCTCCGGTTCCGTCGGGACGGAACGTGAATTCGTTGCCCGAACCGGTCGTCACGGTAAACTCGGCATCGTGGTAGAATTTAGCGAAAGCC
Organism: Alistipes intestinihominis; assembly: GCF_040095975.1. Taxonomy (NCBI): domain Bacteria; kingdom Pseudomonadati; phylum Bacteroidota; class Bacteroidia; order Bacteroidales; family Rikenellaceae; genus Alistipes; species Alistipes intestinihominis. Next base: position 9,964 of record NZ_JBBMFL010000020.1, on the reverse strand, counting down.
TCCGTAATCCGGACGAAGGTCTGCGATTTGGCGACATGGGCCGTCACTTGGGCGGTGTTGACGCGGCGGGCCGCTACGTCGATGTCGGTCGAACCGGAAAAATAGGGCTTGTCGGGTCCTTCGGTTTCGGGATCGCCGTGTTCGACGGCGATTTTGTAGGGGCCTTCGGCGAAGACGTTTTCTTCGGCCTCGAAAGCCGCGACGCTCTCCCACGAGCGGTCGAAATCGGTGCCCGTGATCCGCAGGGCGAATTCGCTGCCGTCCGGGGCCGTGATTTCGGTGCGGGTTGCCTTCGGGGAGGCTTTTGCCTCGGCGTCGATCGAGAGATCGGTTCGGCAGGCGATGCGGATCGTGCCGCAACCCCCCCCCGCGTTCGTTTCATTCGTTTCGTTACATCCCGCGACTGCGACGGCCGCCGATGCAAGGATGCTGATAAGATGTCTTTTCATGGCGGTTATTCGTTGGCGATGGATACTTTGATATTGTCGAGGTAGAGCCACGAATTGGCATTGGCAGCCCATGCACTTCCTGTAGAATTTACCTCCCAGGACAAACGATGCAGATTGGTGCAATTCTCGATAGTGTATGTTTTTTCTTTCGGTATAGAATTGAAATTTGAGTCGAGCGGAAGGTCGTCGAAGACCGTGGCACCACTGATATACCAATTTTGCTTACTGTCCGATTTGCTGTCTATCTTGCCTTGCGTAGTTGTATATCCGTATGCGGCGATCGGACTGTAACTATCGTTACCACCACGGCCACCGCCATAGTTGAATGATATTTTTACCGTAGGGGTTTTGTCTGGTTTTATGCCATTGAGCGGAGCCGAATCCAAACGTCCGTGGTATCGGGAAACGCCAAAGGCATTTTGCGAACGGCAGCAGACACGAATTGATCCTTCATTTCCTTCACCTTTTTCCTGAACTCCGGTGCGAGCTCCAGTCCAGCCAATGAGCCCGTATTGAGAAAGATCAGAGGCCGTAGTAGTTCCGTCAATCGTAGTCCCGTATTCAGCATTGTCATGGTCGCTGTAGCCTGTTATGTTGTTAAAATCCTCCTCCATCAGATAAGGTACGCTCAGGGTTGCGATGGTGTTCGTGCCTCCTGCCATCAGTTCCGGGATGACGAACGAACCGCCGCTGAGCAGGGCGTTTTCCGATTCGTAGCTGACGGCAACGGACTGACCCGCGAGGGCTTCGGGAAATTCGTCGAACACGAAGTCGAAATTGCCGGCCGTCTCCACCGGGAAGGTGAGCACGTTGGACCCCCCCCCGTTCAGATCGACACCTTCGGCGGCGGTCAGCGTGAAGCTGGTGATATTTTCACCGAGGGTGCTCTTGCCGGTGTCGGGCAGGCTGACGCGCAGGGTGGTGGGGCCGACGGGCGGAATGCTGTAAGAGATCGGGGTGGTGTGCCCCTCTGCGAAATGCTTCCCGGGGAACGTCTTCGGCCGCGATTCGCGGGTGGTGCCCGTGGCCGTGATGGTCACCTCCTGCTCCGACGTGAGTTCCACCGGCGCGATGACGGCATAGACCGTATCGTCGGGCTTCTTCGGGGTGTCGAAGCTGAGTGTCAGGATGTTGCTGCCGTCGGTCAGCTGCGGTGCGGCGGCGGGATCGGCGGCGTCCACCGTCAGGGTGCCCGCGACGGGTTCGGGGAAGGTCAGCGTGATCTTCGAAATCTCTTCGCCGAGGTCGTTCGACGGAATGCGGATCATTAGCACGTGGACCTTGTGATCGAATTCGAGGTTCACCATCTCGCTGTTGTCGCCCTGTTGCAGGGCCGTGCCTTCGACCGGGGCCGCGACCATGATGTCGCAGTCGCTGCTGAACGTGCCGTCCTGCTCGGCGGGAATCCGGTAGCTGGCCTTCAGACCCTCGGCCGAGACGGGTTCGGGCGATACGGCATAGTAGACGTAGGTGTCCTCCGGCATCTCCGGGACGGTGGCCGTGAATTTGGCCGTATTGTACTCCGCGTTGTAGTGCCAGAGCTTGAAAACCTGCCGGTCGATCGTCGTCTGCGCCTGGGAGTTGACGGCCCAGAGCACGATCCGGTCGTTGTCGGCCCACCGGACCGATTTGCCGTCTTCGTCCAGTTCGGTGCGGGTCTGCGCCCCGGTCCGAATCCCGATCTTCGGGCCCGAGCCTATCGAAACTTCGATGGTACCTGCTGCGGGTTTCGTGTCTGCTGCGGGAGTCTCGGAGCATGACGCGAACACCAGAGGCAGCGCAAGCAAGGTTGTCCAGATTCGTCGCATAGCGTAAGTTCTTTTACCTGAATGTCTACAAAAATAGGTACACGCCCGGTTTAGTGGAAATAAATTCAATGAACACCCGGTTTTTCATCACGAAAAGCCCTGTTTCCGGAAATTTTTCCGGAAGGATCGTATCCCTGAAAAGCCGTTCCGCCGGGGCGGCGTGCGTATGTGCGGGGGCTCTCCGACTCCGGCGCGCAAAAAAGGCCGCCCGGGAGTCGGACGGCCTGAATTGCAGGGTTCGGGCTTGTCATTTCACGTATTTGTCGAGCCAGCCGAAGAACTCGCGGTTCCAGACCAGCGAGTTCTGGGGTTTGAAGACCTGATGCGCCTCGTTCTCGAACTCCACGAGCCGCGCCGGGATGCCCCGCATGCGGGCTGCCGTGAAGGCTTCGAGCGACTGGGTGTAGGGGATGCGGAAATCCTTCTCGCCGGTGAAGATCAGGATCGGGGTGTCCCATTTCGTCACGAACTTGTGCGGCGAATTGGCGTAGGAGCGCTGCGCCGTGGCGTTCTTCGCGTCCCAGTAGGGGCCTCCGAAGTCGTTGTTGACGAAGAACAGCTCTTCGGTCTCGCCGTACATCGAGTCGAAATCGAAGATGCCGCAGTGGGCGATGAAGGCTTTGAAACGCTTCTCGTGGCATCCGGCGAGGAAGTAGACCGAGTAGCCGCCGTACGATGCCCCCACGCAGCCCATGCGTTCGCGGTCGGCCCACGGTTCGCGGGCCACGTCGTCGATGGCCGAGAGGTAGTCGCGGATGTTCTGTCCCGAGTAGTCGCCCGAGATTTGGTCGAGCCACTCCTGTCCGAACGAGGGCAGGCCGCGGCGGTTGGGAGCCACGACGACATAGCCCTGCGCGGCCATCAGCTGGAAGTTCCAACGGTAGCTCCAGAACTGCGAGACGACGCTCTGCGGACCGCCCTGGCAGTAGAGCAGCACGGGGTATTTCTCCGAGGCGTCGAAGTCGGGCGGCAGGATGACCCACGCGAGCATCTGTTGGCCGTCGGTGGTCTTCACCCAGCGTTTCTGCACCTCGCCCATCCGGATGTTGTCGTAAACGGGTTTGTTAATGGCCGACACCTGCGTCAGCGTGCCGTCCGCCGGGTTCACGTCGAAGAACTCCGTGGCCATCGAGATCGTGCACATCTCGGCGGCGATCCGGCCCGATGTCATCGTGAAGGCGTTGATGTCGTGGTCGCCGCGGGTGACGACCTCCACTTCGCCGACCGACGGCTCGATGCGGCAGATCTGGTGCGTGGCCTCGATCGGGGCGATGAACCAGAGACGGTCGTTGCCCTCCCAGACGACGTTCATGGCGTTGTAGTCGAAATCCTCCGTCAGGTCCTGCATCCCTCCCGACGCGCAGTCGTAGAGGAAGAGCCGCGCCTTGTCCGACTCGTTGCCCGGGCGGCGCTGCGAGAGGAAGGCGATCTTCGAATCGTCGGGCGACCAGACGGGATATTTGTCGTAGCCGACCATCTCGGCCAGGTCGAGGCTGGCTTCACTCTGACATTCGGATTTGCCTGTGAGCGGTTTGCAGATGTTCTTCGTTTCGCCCGACGCGAGGTCGTAGACGAAGATGTCCGAATCGGTCGATACGGCGTATTCGGTGCCCGTGAGCGGTTTGCAGGTGTAGGCCAGCTTGTCGCCGGCGTTGCTCCAGGCGATTTCGGCCATGTCGAAGTAGGGGGCCAGCGGGGCGTCCCACTGTGCGTCGGGCATGATGTCCTTGCCGCCCGTCACGAGCCCCTTGCCCAGCTCGCCGACGAAGATGTGGCGGTATTCGCCCTCGTCCCAGTAGTCCCAGTGACGGGCCATCAGGTCGTCGTAGATGCGGGCTTTCGACTTGTCCATGTCCTCGTAGATGTCCGACGAGCGGCGGTCGGCCGTCCGCACGGTCTGCACCCACCAGATGTGCTTCCCGTCGGGGCTCACGCCGAAGCCCTCCACGTCGGGAACGCCCTCGCCGTTGCCGCTGCCCGTGATCTGCGTCGCGTCGCCGCCCGAGGCGTTCATCCGCCACACCTGCATCGAACCGCCGCGGTCCGAGAGGAAGTAGATGTGCTGCCCGTCGGCGCTCCATTGCGGCGAGAGATTGTTCGACGTGAAGTCCGTCAGGCATGTCACGGCCTTCGAATCCATCTCCTCGACCCGGATCGTCGTCACGCCGCGGTTCTCGGCCATGTTGTAGTCGGTCTGCTGGTAGAGGAGCCGCTTTCCGTCGGGCGAGAGCGACGAACCGCCCGCACGGCTCATCTTCCACATCACCTCGGGGGTGAGGCGTCCGGCGGCGATCTCTTCGGCCGTCAGCGCATTGTCGATCTTCAGGGGCTCCGGGCGTTTTTCGCATCCGCCCGCTCCCGCAGCTGCAATAGCCATCATCAGGATAAGTTTTTTCATTTTCATTGAGGTTCCCTTATTTATTCTTAATTTTGTCGTCAAATCTTTTCGAACATGAACCGTACCGTCTATTTCGCCGACAAGGCCGTGTTATTCACGGCCGAGACCCCCGGAGGGGCGTGGTACGCCGTTTCAGCGGACGCTGGGGACGGCTTATCACGGGACAAGATACTGAATTTTCTCGAATCGCACAATAGCGTGGCCGTCGTGGCGGCCGATCCCGACGCGGCGTTCGCGGCGTTCGCGGCGGAGTTCACGCCCGTCGAGGCGGCGGGCGGCGTCGTGGTGAACGGCTGCGGGGAGTGGCTGATGATCCATCGCAACGGCCGCTGGGACCTCCCGAAAGGGCATCTGGAGTGCGGCGAGCGCATCGAGGAGTGCGCCGCGCGCGAGGTCTGCGAGGAGACCGGCGTGGCGGCCGAGGTCGTGCGTCCGCTGTGCGAGACGCTGCACGCCTATTATTTCCCGAAAACCGCGCGCTGGGAGCTGAAACGCACCCGCTGGTATGAACTTTTCACCCCGGCCTGCGCCGCCCTGAAACCCCAGACCGAAGAGGGGATCGACGCCGTGGCGTGGTGCTCCCCGGAGGAGGCCGCGGCGCATGCCGCCGCATGTTATCCGACCGTCAGGACGGTGCTCGCCTGCCTGAGAGGCGGGATGTAGGGGGCGGCCGACGCTTACGGCGCTGTACTCCCGGTTCTGCGCCTGCATGCAGAGACAAAGAAACACCCCGGAAACCTGCGAAACGGTTCCGGGGCGTTTTTCGTTGCGGAGCGGGACTCAGCGTTTGTCCTGCTCCCGGACATAGGCTGAGATGCGGTGGCTGCGCTTGCCGATGGGCACGCCCAGTCCGAGGGTCACGTTCATCGTGCTCTGCTTGACGGGTATCCACTGCGGCGTGTGCTTGCTGACCAGCATGTCGGTGGCGATGAAGAAGTTGATCCAGCTCGGACAGAGGTTCAGGGCCAGTCCCACGGCGCCGCCGCGGTTGTCGATCACCGAGTAGCTGCCCGTGAGCGAGAACCAGCGGACAGGGTGGAAATTGACCGATCCGGTGATGTTGTGCAGGGTTTTGTACTCCCAGAAGCGGGCCGTGTAGAGCAGGCCGATGCCGACCTTGTGGCGCCACACCTCGTATTCCAGACCGGCGTTGATCGACGCGCGCAGCATTTTCGATGCGCTCTTGCCGTCGGTCGGGTTGAATTTCAGCATCTCGAAGTCGAAATCCGGCGCGGGCTCCGTACCGTCGTCCGGCACCGTTACGCCCGTGAATTCGGTCTCCTGCGTCGAGGTTCCCGAGATGGAGTTCTTTTTGCTCCAGCTGATGAAGCCCAGGTCGTTCACGGCCAGCGACGCTTGCAGGTTGGGCAGAATGTCGTACGTGGCGCCCAGGTCTACGGCGAATCCGTAGCCGGCGGGTTTGGTGGGGTTGATGTCGATGTCGCCGATCTCGAAGATGTCGCCCTCCGCAGGCATGTCGATCTCGGCTCCGGCGGCCGTGACATCGATCGTACCCTGGGTGCTGACAGCCCAGCGGTCGTGCTGGAGCGATACGTCGAAGCGGTCGTAGATCATCTTCGCCCGGGCCAGTCCGGCGAGGAACTTGCCCCGCACGCCGACATAGAGCCGGTCGTCCATCAGCGGGAACGAGTAGCTGAACGCGGCTTCGAGGTAGGCGTCCATCGAGGTTCCGAAGTTCCGGATCTGCCCCTCCTTGCCGAGCTTGATGAACTCGAAGAGCGAGTAGGGCAGGTTGGCGTCCTCGTTGACCCGCACGTTGAGGTCGAACGACCAGAAATTCTTGTGGTTCTTGGTGAAGGCGCCGAATCCGATGACGTTCATGCGGAAATCGGCTCCCAGCAGGTTGTCGGTTTTGAGGTTTCCCAGCACTTCGGCGGCGGATACGGAGCTGTCGAGCAGCGTCACCAGCCTGCCGTCGCGCGGATAGAGGATGTTGTCGAGGGCGATGTTGCCGGCCATGTTGACCTGCACGCCGCCCAGTACGGGGATGTTCACGTAGCCGCGCAGCGGCGCGAAGGCGGGGTTGAACTGCGACCGGAAGGTCGAACCCTCCATGAAGTAGGCCGAAGGATTCTGCGCAGCGGCGCCGGTCGCGAGGAGCGCCGCCGCGATGAGGATGTATGGTTTTTTCATGCGATGGTGCTGTTTAGATGTCGAGTTTCAGACCTCCGTGTTTGATGAGGTGCAGTTTGATTTCGATCTGGGGCTTGTCGGTTTCGAAGCCCCTGCCCGGATAGTATTTTTCGAGCGTCACGGGGATGTTGATCGCGGCGTTGTCCACCAGCTGCCGCAGGCTCTCGGCATAGAGGCGGGTCTCCTCGGACTCCTCGATCTCGTTGATCTCCTTCGTGGCGTCCACCGTGACATCGAATTTCAGGAACGGGGCGGCCGCGGTTTTGAATTCCGGTTCGAGATACAGCGATACGGGCAGTCTGCTGACGATCTCCCCGGCGAGGTAGAGCGAGTTTTTGGAACTGCCGGACCCTTCGGGATCGAGGTTGTCGGCGATCATGTCGATCACGTCGTCGCTGATGTCCACGCGCCCGATGTTGTAGTCGATCGGTTCCACGCTGAGATCCTCCGTCAGATAGCCGCTGAACTGCGATTTGACCTCGTTGAGAACCCGTTGCTCGGTATTGCGGACCGCCGTCCGGAACGCCTCCTTGAACTGAGTTTCGTACTGATCTTCCGCCGGAATCCCGAGTGCGCCGGCGATTTTATGGCGGTAATCGGTCCACATCATGTCGGTCATCACATCGAGTTTGGCTGCGCTCGACTGCATTTCTGCGACGAGGGCGTCGAAAAGCTCGTCGGTGTAGGAATTCCGGGAGAGCAGGACGAGATCGACGAAATCGGCGTTCCCGGGCAGCTTCGAGGGAAGCCATTTGTCGGCTTTCTCGCAGAGCTCCAGGATGTTGAGATCGCCGTTGGCGATGTCTTCCAGGGTGACGAGCACCCGGGCCAGCGGAACCTCGAATTTCGAATCGTCGCCGCCGATGGCGATGTTGTCGGTATCGACGTTTTCGAGATCGTAGTCCTTGTCGATGCACGCGGTGAGGAGTGCGCCGGCCAGAATCGGTAGAAAAAGTTTTCTCATAGGCTTGGATTACGTTGAAAATGATGGTGGCACAAATGACGTTCCGACGAATAAAACAAAATACCGGACTTTTTTCGGTATGTTCCGCCCTGCCGGCGAAAACCTCCGGCGGGGAATTTTGCCGAAAAATTGCTACATTTGCCGAACGTATGGGCGGAACCGAGAACAACAGCCTTCGGGAGCAGGTCGCCCTGCTGCCGCTGTCGCCGGGCGTCTACCAGTTTCTGGACCGCTCGGGGACGATCATCTACGTGGGCAAGGCCAAGAGCCTGCGCAAACGGGTGTCGTCCTATTTCGTGCAGTCGAAGGAGCACAGCCCCAAGGTGCGCGTGCTGGTGAAGCAGATCGCCGCGATCCGCCATATCGTCGTGGGCAGCGAAACGGACGCCCTGCTGCTCGAAAATTCGCTGATAAAGACCCTCCAGCCGCGTTACAACATCCTGCTGAAGGATGACAAGACCTACCCGTGGATCGTGGTCCGCCGGGAGCATTTCCCCCGCGTGCAGTCCACGCGGACCCTCACGCGCGACGGGTCGCAGTATTTCGGACCCTACGGTTCGGTGATGATGCAGCACAGCGTGCTCGATTTCATCCGCGAGGTGGTGCCGCTGCGCACCTGCAAACTCAACCTCGACCCCGGGGCGATCGCCCGGGGCAAATACACGGTCTGCCTGCAATACCACCTCGGGAACTGCAAGGGGCCCTGCGTCGGACGGCAGTCCGAGGAGGAGTACGGACGGCTGCTGGAGATGGTCGTTTCGGTGCTGAAAGGCGACCTGCGGCCCGTGCGGCAATACCTCGAGGGGGAGATGGCGCGGGCTGCCGCGGAGCTGAAATTCGAACTGGCCCAGCGTTACAAGCAGCGGCTCGACGCGCTCGATAACTATGCGGGCAAGTCGGTGATCGTCAGTGCGAAGATCGTCGATGTCGATGTCTTTTCGCTGCTGCCGGACGACGACGTGGCATGGTGCAACTTCGTGCGCATCCGCCACGGCTCGATCGTGGGTGTCTCGACGGTGAAGCTCTCGACGGGCGTCGGGGGCGACGAACGCGACATGCTGACGCTGGCCATTCAGCACATCGTCGAACACATCGCCGGGGGCGGACTGGCCCGCGAGGTGATCGTGCCGTTCCTGCCCTCGACGACCCTGCTGTTCGACGGCGTGACCTTCACGGTGCCGAAGCGCGGCGAGAAGCTCGAACTGCTGGAGTTTTCGCAGAAGAGCGCCCGCATCTACCGCGCCGAACAGCTGAAAAACCTGGAGATCAAGAATCCCGAACGCTATGCCGACCGGCTGATGAACGCCATGCAGAAGGAGCTGCGCCTCGACCGGCAGCCGCGGCACATCGAGTGCTTCGACAACTCCAACCTGCAAGGGAGCCATCCGGTGGCCTCGTGCGTGGTCTTCCGCGACGGGAAACCCTCGCGCAAGGAGTACCGCCACTTCAACATCAAGACCGTGGAGGGTCCCGACGACTACGCGTCGATGCGCGAGGTGGTCTTCCGGCGCTATACGCGCCTGATGGCCGAGGGGGCCGAGCTGCCCGACCTCATCATCGCCGACGGCGGAAAGGGGCAGATGGGGGTGATCCACGAGGTGCTGGAACGCCTCGGGCTGGACATACCCATCGCCGGACTGGCCAAGGACGACCGTCACCGCACGGCCGAACTGCTCTGCGGATTCCCGCCCCTGCTGGTCGGCATCCGTCCCACTTCGCCGCTTTTCCACTTCCTGTCGCAGATTCAGGAGGAGGTGCACCGCTTCGCCATCGCATTCCACCGTCAGAAACGCAGCAAAGCATTTATCCACAGCGAGCTGGAGCAGATCGAGGGGATCGGCGACAAGACGGTCCAGACCCTTCTGCGCCATTTCCGCACGGTGGAGAAGGTCCGCGCAGCCAATATCGAGGAGCTTTCGGCGTTGGTGGGGCCTGCGAAAGCGAAAAAAATCAAGGCTTTCTTCGAAAAATAGGGCGATTTTTTGAAATTTCGTGAAAATCGCGTATCTTTGCCCTCCCGATTCGCCGCGCGATGCGGTCGTTTGCCCGGATGGCGGAATCGGTAGACGCGTTGGTCTCAAACACCAATGACAGCAATGTCGTGCCGGTTCGACCCCGGCTCCGGGTACAGGAAAAACTGCCTAATTCATTGATTTCAATGAATTAGGCAGTTTGTAATAGAGGGATTTTC
>NZ_JBBMFL010000019.1:0-81649 GCF_040095975.1 Alistipes intestinihominis | reverse complement strand
TCAAGAAACCACGTAATTGACTATATTTCAATAATTTCAAAGAACTATTTATCAACTTTTACGGGACAGTAGTGATTCTTGTTATCTCATTCGGGCCGGAAAACCGGCACGTCAACTCCCAAACCAATACTTCTCTCCGAAAGAGAAGTGGTAGCGTATAACATTGATGATAAGTGGCTGAAAAACAGATTATGTTCGGTTCGAGCGACTGGGAATGCTTAACATTCATTGAAGTAGAACCGGTTTAGAACTCGGATTGAGACTTAAAAAACAAGCTGTTTATGCCGTTATAATCAATAAAATACGTATATTTGCACCGTCAAATACTTCTCTTTCGGAGAGAAACGGGCAAATACTCAACAGTTTATCGCCTTGGCGGGATTTTCCCGCACTATTTCAACGACTTGTTTTTTAAACTCCAATGGTTGCTCTCTGAAGTTTGGCAAAACATTTTTTCGGTTGCATGATTCCTGTCAAATCATTCCGTCTCCTGTCTGTCTCTTTTTAAGAAAAATACCGTTCAGGAAAAGACCTGGTTTTCTACTGTTTATTTTTTGAACGGTAATTTTTACTAAACAAATCGCAAATGCCCGCTTAACGGCTCATCTGTTTTTTCATTCTGACGGACAATAAATTTCGTTAATCGTGAAGCGCTTATTTGATTTTTGCGTATCTTTGCACTTGCAAAATACTTCTCTTAAAAAGAGATGTTTTAAATTGCACAACTTTTCAGTTTCTATAGCCATTTTCCGAATGGCTTTTTTGCTGTCCGTACGGTGTGCGGGTATTATGCAAATCTTTCTCCCGATTACAGTGATTTTAGAATAAGGCTGTTGGCCTTGTCCACGACCGATGTGTCTAATGAGGCAAGGTAGATACGCGTGGTATTCTCCGAATCGTGTCCCATCGCTTCGCTGATGGTGGAAATCGGAATGTTCTTGCTCTTTGCGATGGAAGCCCAGGCGTGGCGCGCGACATAGCTTGTCAGCGGTATGGCAAGCCCTAACTGCCGGCCTATTTTTTTCAGTTTGTCATTGACAAGATGGGCGGCGTTCTTGTATTGCTTTCGGGCATCCGTATCCATATCCCGGATGATCGGCAGCAGATAAGGAGTCGCGGACGTATCGTACTTGCCGACAATCTCCTGCATGGGTTTCTCCCACTTGATAAAAAGCTGCTGTCCCGTCTTCTGGCGGCGATAGACCAGAACTCCGTTCTGCAAATCCTTCTTTTTCAGGTAAGCCATATCCACAAATGCCATTCCCCGGGTGTAGAATGAAAACATGAACAGATCTCTCGCATAATCCAGCACAGGACTGAGCGTCAGGTCCAGATCCCGTATCCGGCGGATTACTTTCAGCGGGACGGCACGTTTCACTGTTTTGTCCACGCCCGTATAGACATGTTTGAAGGGATAGCGCTGCACGGTCAGTTCCCTTTCCACCGCACGGTTATAGATGGCGCGCAGGTTGCGCATGTAAAAAGAGGAGGAGTTCGGGCAGACATTGATGCCTTTCAGAAAGGTCTCGTATTCCACCATCAGGTTGGAGTCCACTTCCTCGAACAGCAGGTCCCGTTCGCCCCGGAAACGCAAAAAACTGTTCAAGGCGGTCGTATATGTTTCGGCCGTGCGCCTTTTGCCTATCTTTTTCAGTTCCTGTATGAGTTGTCGTGCAAAGGAAAGGAAACCGCCACAGTCGGCCGGAGAGGAGAACACTTCCACCACCTTGTCGGCGGTATATCCCGTGTCGGAACGTTCGAGCCGTGCGATGACGCTCCGGAGCCGGGACAGGTCGTCTGCTATGGCGGTCTTCATGGAGAGCAGGTAATTCCTGCGTCCCTCTTCTGTGCCGGAAGCCACCACGACCTCGGAAATGCCGGCATCCCATTCCGAAGGAAAAAGCCTGTAGCCGGTATGCAATTGTCTTACCAGACGGTTGTGAATCACTTGATAGTAGAGCGAGCCTTCCTTCATCTCGACGGAAGAGGCCCGGAATTTAACTTTTACTGTTGCCATATTACTTAATTTTCAATGATTGATATTCTGTCATTAAAGAATATGGCAAACAGTCTGGCAAGGATGTAGTCCGGAAAAATATTACTATAATAATGTTTCTCAATCGTAAAATGAGAGAAAATCCACCTTGCTTAACATTTCTTTACTTCGATATGGCGGAGACATGAAAGAATGTCATTATTGCACGGAACGGAAGAGGTGCGCGCACTGCATGCCTCTACCTGTTATGGAATGGAAAGATATAGAAATGGTGCGCTTGATGAAACGGAAAGCCGGTCCCGCCAATCTTCATTTAATATCCGGACATGGCCGGATAAGTCATCGGTAATGCAGAATTGTTGCAATGTTTCCTGTTCGGCGCAGGCTGCCGGAAACAACCGTATAGCTGTACAGATGGCAGGATTTACCGGCACAATGGGTCTGGCGGATGTCAAATCTGTGGATTGGATGGTTTTCCAAACTACTGTTCTGGACCAGGCCCACTCGTGCCCGTTATAAATGGCCATATCAGGCAACGGGCTAAAATATTCCGGACCGGGATGTATCTGAAACCATCATTTGAGATACATCCCGGTCCGGAGTAAATGTCGCTTCAATCAACACACCCTATCCAACGCTTGCAGTCCACCATCATTTTTTGTCTATCTTTATATATTCCGAATACCTGATTTCCACATACGGGTTGTTGCTGGATATGGTCTGACGGATAGCTTTGACCCTCTTCCAGAACCACCATCCCTTGTATTCCACCCATACAGCCTGGTTAAGCGTCACGGGTATCTTTATGTCACCTTTGAGACGGTTCTCTTCAATCAGTCCGCTAAAATGTATATGCGGCGTGACCATCTCCACTTTCTGCCGCAGTAGCGGGACGGTATCACGGACAATGAGCGTGTCGCGGACGGCGGCGTCTATCGGTGCTTTCACCTCGACCTCATGCCGGGCCGCCGCTTCGAGATTCCTGATTTTCACGCCGAGCCGCCTGATGGTTTCGGCATCCTCGGCACGGAACTCCTCATACTCGTCTATGGTCAGCCGCAGTGCCTTGGCATCGAGGGCCATCGTCGCTGAATCGGTCCGCATCCGCTTCACATCGGAAAGCAGGGCTGTGCTGTTCATGCGGAAACGGTCGCGTTCTTCCGTGAGGCGTATTGTCCACCGGTGCTGCAACCAGAGGATGCCGCCGAGCAGCAGCACGGTTATCAGAAGTGTTTTGTCCAGCCTATTCATATGTCACGGATTTTTCGGGAATGAACCAGACAAACTCATCCATGTAGGCCTCTTCCAACAGAACCAGCCCGCCCTTGTTTTTCCTGTCTTCACCGGACAGGTCCTCCACGACCAGCCCTCTCCGGCCGGCCAGTCCGCCAAGCTTCATGCGGGAAAGTTCCGGAGAAGCGATGATTTTCACATAAGTATTCTTTGTCATAACCGGCAGTTTAAAAATCGGGTTATTTATGCAGGTTCTGGCATTTCAGCAGCTCCCGGATGTCGGCCCGGATCTCGTGCAGGTCATTCTGCACCGTGTTGAGCTGCATCATGGTCGCCTCGAACACGGACTTGTCCAGCTTCATGGCGTTGATGCGGTCATACTGGTTCTTGATTTCCACTTCCAAACCGATACATTTGGTCTCCAGTTCTGCAATCTGGGCCGTGTTGTTCACATGCTGTATGTACAGTGTCAGCGAGAACGAAAGTACCACGACGATAATCTTGAAGTACTTCACTACAAATTCCTTGAATTGTTCCATATCATTATTCCATTAAAAGTGAGAATGCCTCCCTGATGGCCCTTATCAGAACCTCAGCCGCCGCGCTGTCCCGGAATCCGTAGATGACCAGCGCGACCATTATCACCAGATATATCCACCAGGCAATTTCTTCCCTGGTGACTTTATGTTTCCTTTTCACCATCTGTCATAGGGTTTTGGGGTACGATCACATTGAAGATGACATTGCCGTCACTGCCCTCGATGCGCAGGCGGTTCTCCTCCTTGTGCCTGATGGGGAAGATATCCATCAGCGCCTTGGCGGCATTGACCGACACGGCCCTGAGCGGCGCAGGGGAAAGCGGCACTCCGAAACGGTCGGTATAGTCCGAAGTGGCCGTCTCGTCCATGACGGCCTTGAGGGTCTCGGCCACCTGCAGCTTCACGGCCATCGTCTCCATCTCGAACCGTTCCGAGGAGAGCAGCGCCTTGATATGCGCCAGCACATGCGGTTTGTTCATCAGGTAATTGGCCGAAGCGTACGGATTCTTCACCGTATCCTCACCGAATACCTCCACAAAGCATTTTTTCGGCCGTCCGGCATACTCCAGCCCGCCGTTCACATAGAGGTTGCAGAATTGCAGCTCCTGCTCCGTGAGCGGTTTCTCTTCCGGCCTATCCTGCGTGTTCGCTATCTTGTCTGACATCGTTTCTTCCTTCCTTTTCTGAAAGAGTAGCGGGTTTGTGTCCCGGAGGTTTTACAAAACCCGCCTTTTCGTTGCATAACAATTGTTCCATTAATGCGTCATAGAATACCTGGGCCAACGCATCGGCACACGCCTCCGCGTCCGCCAGCGAGTTGATGAGCCGCAGGTTGAACTTGATTTCCAGGTCGTAGCCCGATATGAACGCCATCAGTTCGTTCCCGTCATAGCCCAGCGCCCCGTAGGTCATCCGGTCCGCCGTGCGGAATGTGATGGTCTCGGGAATCCGTTCCCGGTCAATGCCTGGGGCTTCCTTATTCGTGTCCATACTCATATCTTGAAATATTTACGGGTTTTCTCTTTCTTCTGCATGGCGGTTGCCGTCCCTTCCGTCTGGCGCAGACGGGAGGTATAGACCCCCAGGATGTCGAGCGTGGCCGTCACGTCGGCAGCCGCATCGTGGGCATCGTCCAGTTCCACGCCCAACCTTGAGGCTACCAGTTCCAGTTTGTACGAGGTGACCTCCGGATCGGCGGCAAAAGCCAGCCGCCCCAAGGCAAGCGTGTCGATGTAGTGCGGCTGGAAGTTGCCGTAATAGTCCCTGCTCCCGGAAAAGGTCTTTTCAAACTCGGCGGCCAGTCCGGCATAGTTCACCAGCTGTTGCAGGAATCCGATGTCGAAGGCGATGTTCTGTCCGACCAGCACGGGCTTGCACTGGTTGCCCTTCGAGAGGGTGGCGCGTTTGGCGAAGGCGATGACTTCTCCGGCCACCTTCTTCATGTCCATACCCTGCGTGCGCAGCATCTCCATGGTAATGGCGGAATAGTCCAATGCCGCCTGTTCGTACTTCATCGGGACATATTCCTGTCCTTTCGCCTGCTCATGGCGGGTACGCAACACCTTGCGCCGGGGAAGTCCCGCGTCCTGTTTCCCGTAGGGGGCGATATACGCCTGGTAGCGGTCGAATACCTGCCATGTGTCGAAACGGACGGCCTGCAGGGCGATCTGCGTGCAGGCGCATTCACGGCAGTCCAGCCCTCCGGTCTCGAAATCCAGCCCGATGCCTACATATATTTTCTGTTCAGTCTGTGGTGCCATATCTTCTCAGGATTGGATGAATAACAATGAGTTCTTATAGGTCTGCAATGTATTGCAGCCGTTGTAGTCGCTGTAACGGATGACGGCCGTGAGGATGACCACCCGGTCCTTAAGCGACTGGATCTCGGTGCGGTGCTCCATGTAATAGTCGTTCCAGCACACGCACTCCGCCAGGCGGTTGTTCTGGGAGAGTGTCAGCCTGGCGAAACGCTTCCGGCTTCCCGTCTCCCTGTCCTTGTAGGTATGCTCGGCTACATCCACCACCGTGGCGCAGACAGCCGCACGCCTGCCGTCATTCTCGTCCCGTGCCACCTCGTCCAGGGTCAGGTAGGAGGCTTTTCCCTTGACCTGCCCGCTGGCTTCCGAATTGTCGAAGATGCGGCGGTAGTCGATGCTGCCGATACCCGACACGGCAATCTGCTGCTGCGACCAGAAGAAATGCCGCCCGCGCATGTCCTGCGGGAAGTCCTTTTCGGAAAGGGAGAATCCCAGTTCACGTGCGGCGCGTTCGAGCAGCGCGCAGCGTTCGGTAACCGCCCCGACTTTTTCGATGCGGTCGAAGCATCCGGCAAGGATCATGTGCTTGACATGCCGGGCGTTCACGGGGACTTTCACGGCCTCTTCCGCGTTGTCGGGATCGTCCCAGTAACTGTATTTCTTGAGCTTGTAACGGAATATGCGGTGGATGAAGTTCTCGATACCCGTATATGCCCCGCCCCGGTCGCGTTCCGTGACGATGTATTCCACTGTCCTGAGGCCGACCTGCTTGATTCGGGTAAGCGACCAGAAGATTTCATCGGTGGCATAGTCGGTGAAGAACTCCGTCCCGGAGCGGTTGATGTCCGGCGGCACGATCTTGGCCGGCGAGCAGCGTTCCATCTCCGCCATCAGCGAAGGAATCTCCTTGTCGTCCGCCCATTGCAATGCCACGGTATAGAACGCCGACGGGTAATTGGCCTTGAGCCATGCCCCGCAATAGGCTGTAAGGGCGTATGCCGCGGCATGGGAGCGGTTGAACGAATATTTCCCGGCCACCTCTATCTTGTGCCAGATTTCCTCCGCCTCATAGTCCGGGCATCCGTTCCCGACGGCTCCGGCAATGAAATCCGCCTTCAGCGTGGCCATCAGGTCGGCTTTCTTCTTTCCTATGGCCTTGCGCAGGAGGTCGGTCTTCCCGAGGTCGAATCCCCCGAGCGTATGGGCGACGGACATGAACTGCTCCTGGTAGACCATGATTCCGAAAGTGTTCTTCGTCGCTTCATAACAGCCGTAGTTATAGACCGGGGCCACCTCGCCACGCCTGAAACGGACATAATCATCGGTGGCGCCGATGTCGAGCGTGGCGGGGCGGTACAGGGCATTGACGGCGATCAGGTCCTCGATACACTCCGGCTGTACATCCTGGATAAACCGGGTAATGCCCGGTGAAGAGAACTGGAACACATTCTGCGTGTTACCGTCCGAGAGCAGCCGGTAGGTCTTCCCGTCTTCCAGCATATCCTGCGTGATACGCCCGATGGTGAGTTCCTGCCCGAAATTCCGGTTGACCAACGCGATGACGGCACTCAGTTTGGCAAGTTCCTTTGTCGCCAGCACATCCTCCTTCAACAATCCGATCTCATCGACCGAATAGCCGTCGAACTCCGATACCAGTGCCCCGTCCATCTTGCGGACCGGCAGGAAATCGAAGCATTCGGCGGGCCTGCCGTCCCGCGTGTCCGGTGTGACAACGATGGCCGAGGCGTGTATGGAGGCCGCTTTGGGCTGTCCGAGCAATCCTTGCACGTCCTCGATGACCAGCGGATAGGTCTGGATAAAGTCCCGAAGTTTTCTGTTGGAGGCAGCCTGTCTGAACAGTCCTGTCCAGTCCGTGCCGTCATCTATCATGGCGGTAATATAGTTCACGATGGAGTGAGGCACGCGGTGTACGCGTGCCACGTCCTTCAAGGCGGCTTTCAGTTTCATCGTGGTAAAGGTGCCGGCGGAAAAGACACGCTGGCGGCCGTCCGCGTTGTACCGTTCTTCCAGGTAATCCTTGATCTCCTGCCGCCGGTCGGAGGCATAGTCGACATCTATATCCGCCTTACGGGAGGGCGGAATGTCCGCCCTCCACAAGTCCTTTCCCCACGAACGAATCCATTACGGTGAATGCTTCATTCGCTTTTTTAATTGTTACGTTTGTCACTTTCATTTTTTATACTTTTTATAGTGGACGATATCGCATATCGTCTGTTTGCAAACCTTGAATTGTTCAGCCAGTTCATTTTGCATGACTCCCGACCGGTGTAACCGCCTGATATGATCCGCTTGTTCATTTGTCAGTTTGGCGTTCACACTGTTCTCTCCATAATCATCCCTGAGTTTATGCACCATAGAATGCATGACGTTTTCTTGCCTGGTACACATTTCCAGGTTGTCACTTCGATTATTGTGCTTATTGCCATCCTTATGATTAACCTCCTTTGCCGCATTCCAATCATCAAGAAAATGTTCTGCGACAAGTCTATGGATTAATTTTTTACATATTTTTCCGTCAGAGGCCAAAGAAACATTGTAATACGGGGATGTACCCCCGACCCACGGTTTGATGATTTGTCCGTTCCTCCAATATTGGGATGTGGCATTACGGACATATCTTCCGACACTTCTAATTCTACCGCAGGAGCTTACTTGATAAATTCCCTCGTAATGATGAATATCTTTCCAAATTTCTTCCTCGTCCATTATCGTATATATTTCTTGTATCGTATTATCGCGCTTACCGTCTGGCGGCTGACGCCGTACTGTTTTGCCAGGCTGTTCTGGGAAGCCTGGCCGGAAGAATATCTCACCCGTATCTCTTCCGCCTGCCCGTTGGTCAGTTTGGCATTCACGCTTTTTTCGCCGTAATCCCGTTTGAGGCCACCCGCTATGGCATGTTCCATATTCCGCTGGTGCGTACACATCTCCAGGTTATCCGCACGGTTGTTGTCGCGGTTCCCGTCGATATGGTTCACCTCCAGTCCCGGATTCCAGTCGGGCAGGAAATGCTGTGCTACCAGACGGTGCACGGAGAACTTCTTCCCGACACCGCCCTTGTAGAGCCGGACACAGTCATAGAGCGAAGTCGTCCCGCACCAATGGCACATAATGCGTTCGGGTTGTATCCAGGTAATGCCGTCATGCGAAACCTGCCGTTCCAGACTCTTGACACGCCCGAGGTTGCTGATCCTGTACTTTCCTTCATAGTTCTTGATATCCACCCAGATTTCCCGGGTGTCAGCCATGGGTTATACGGTTTAGTGCTGTCTGAAAAATTTCCCGGTCTATCTCCACGCCGACGAACCGGCGTCCCGTATTCCGGCAGGCCACGGCCGTGCTGCCGCTGCCCATCGCAAAGTCGAGGACGATGTCCCCTTCATCGGTGTAGGTGCGTATCAGGTATTCCAGCAGGGCGACAGGTTTCTGTGTCGCGTGCAGGCAGGAGCGTTGCTTGTCGGTCTTGAACTTCAGCACGCTGCGCGGATAGCGTTCCGTGGATATGTAATCCCGGAAATTGTCGTGCTTCCGGTATATCTCGCCGGCATCGCATTTCCGCTGGTGTTCGGCCATCACGACCTTGCGCCTGTGCCCGTCCGTCTTGATCGGATGATACTTCGGCAACCTGTCGTAGAAGACCAGAATGTCCTCGTGCGCCTTCATCGGCATACGCCCGGCATTCAGGAAGCCTGTCGCCTGCGTCTTCTCCCATACCCAGGCATACCGCAGCCTGCGGAGATTGGAACTGCCCAGCAGGCTCGTAAAAGGATGCTGGCAGAACAGCAGTACGGGAGTGTCGGGCCTGGATATGCCCTGTACGGCATTCCACATCCCGGGGATGTCTATCACGGCATCCCACCGGCAGTGTGTCGTACCGTATGGAGGGTCTGACAATACCATGTCGGCGGTGATGCCTTCTTCAGCCAGCAGGGGCAGCACATCGAGTGCATCGCCCCGGTAAAGGTCGCAACCGTCATAGGGACGGTGGTGTTCGTAGGTCGGATTCATGGGTTTCGAGTTCCTTTAGGTTCCACAAGCAATCTCGGCGGTCAAAAAGGATTTCGTCGCCACACATCAATTCATCTGCGTATATCGTCCGCTCTTCTCCGTTACGGATTACCCGCATCCGGGCATCCGTGCACAGACGGTAAGTCTTGCCTTCAGATTCCATCTCCACATAGCGTTCGCCCTTGCCGAGTGTGATGTCCGGGGCAAGCACCGTCAGTTCGTCTTTCCAGCTGAGCCCGCAGCGTTCCGGCACGAGGAAGCGCGAGAAGATAAGGTCGTATTTCAGCGGGTCGATGGAGGTTATGCCAAGCAAGTAGGAAACCAGCGAGCCCCCGGCGGAACCGCGACCTATACCAGTTGCGATGCCTCTCCGGTGCGCCTCCCGCACCATATCCCACTGCACCAGGAAATAGTCCACATTGTCGGTCGATTCAATGATATAGACTTCCTCGTCCAGCCGTTCCCGATAGCGTTCCCGCTCCGGTTCCGGCACTTTCCGGTCCAGCCCGTCGTCAAGCAGTCGGAGGAACATCGTACGGCGGTCACCATACCGTTCCCGCTCTTCCGGTCGCATACGGTATTCCGGCATGAACATTCGCCCGGTCTCGAATGAGGCGTCCGCACGTCCGGCAATCTCCACCGTGGGACGGCACATGCGCCTAAACAGGGAATCGAAGTCCCATTGCCCGGAGAACAGAGGACGGAGCGTGTCATACAATTCATCCGCTGTCTTGAAATACTGGTCATCGCTCTGTTCATGGGCGGCTCCCGTGGCAATCTTGTTCACCACGATTCTGTACCCTGCATCGTCCTTGTCCATGTAGTAGCAGTCCGGAATCAGGACTGGTTCTACTGTAAATGAATCCGTGTCGGCATCATAACAGTTGCCGAAATAATATTTCAGGGCTTCTAGTTGCTCCCTGTCGATGCGGTCCGCCTTGTATTCGTTGGCGTCGACCTGGTAATAGACCGCTTCGGCACCTTTCCGGATACGCTTCACCTGTTTGGGGTGTCCGGCCATCCAGTAGACGGAACGGATGGCGAAAACCACCACACAACCTGCGGCATACATCAGCAGCTGTTCATAGCGGAGGGTGTTGTCTTCCGAATCGACCATGACGGCCCGTTGGATGCGCAGCAGATTATGCAGCCCCTCGTTATCCAAGGCATAAATCTTCAGCCCGACACGTTCTTCTTCGTGCATCATTGTCAGCGAGTAGCCGAATATATGTTTCAGCCCGGTATTGGCGCACTCCTTCTGAAGGTTCAGCGTGGCGGCCATTGTATTGCGGTCGCAGATGCCGACAGCCGTATGCCCGAGCCATTTCGCCTTGCGGCACAAATCTTCCGGCGAGCAGCAGGCGTTCAGCAGCTCGTAGGAGGTATGGATGCCGAGGTTCACGAAAGGTACATCATGTACCGGAGGCTTGGGCCGGCCGATATATTTCAGCAGGTTGAAACGGAATTCTTCCCGCAGGTCATAGTAGTACCAGTTCCTGCCGAACGGGAAGGCCACATGGAAGATTCCTTCTTCCATCAGCACATCCGGACTTTCCATCAGGTTGAACACGAGCTTGTCCCCGTCGCCGCGGAAGATGGATTCCACTCCCGACAGGTCGGCCGTGAAAAGCCGCCCGAAGCCGGGAATATCCACCACTTCCGTATCGACCGGGATATAGGTTATCCGTTGTGCATCGAGCCATGAGAAAAGTTCCTGTATCATCTTTCCTGTACTTTTTTGAGTTTGTATTCAAGGACGGACAGCAGGCGGCAGGCGAAAATCCCGTAGATTTCCGCTTCCGTGAGTTCGTCCCAGTCTTTGGCGGCATCAGCAATGTCCGCGATGAAAACCTCGAAATAGGGTTTCAGCCGTTCAGCCGTCCGCTTTACCGACTCGACGGCATCACCATCGTAACCGATGACTACGGTTCTGACGCCTTTCGATTGCAGCTTGTAGATCTGTACATCGGATATTTTCTTTCCGAAAGTGGCCACGGCTGCGACATGGGAATTGTCATAGAGTTCGAGTCTGCGGGTCAGGGCGATGACATCGAAAATACCTTCCGCGAGGATGACCGTATCGGTTTCATCCATACGGACGGCATCGTAGTTATAAAGGAGTCTGGAAAAGTCGTTTTCCGTGGAGTTCCGGTAACGCAGGATCTTGTACCCGCCGCTATGTCTGGTCTTGCGGTTGTGGGCGTCTATATCCTCTTTCGGCCAGGTATGGCGGGAGACATAGCCGACAACCGTACAGTCATCGATGACCGGAAAGACGACATAGTCCGCGTAGCGCGGATTGAGCCTGCCGGTTATCCCGACCGGGAAATACTCGTAATCGTCGAAACAGAAGCCGCGCCGCTGCAAATACGGATGCCGGAAAGTGCGCTTGTAAAAGTCCGGCAATTCGACCGGCACCAGTTCGTCGTCTATTTCTTCCGCCTCGTCCTTCTCCAGCAGGTGCAGGTTCAACGGTGCGGCAATGTCAGCTGTCTGCAAAACCATCAGGTCCATGCGACCGATAGCCGCCAGAAGTTGCTCCAATGTACGGGTGGATGCCCCGCAGGAGAAGCAGTGGGCCATGAAAGGCCGGCGGTGGGCAGTCGCCTTGCCGATGTAGATACCGAACTTACCGCCCGACTTTCCGCAGAACGGGCAGCGCGGAACGATAAGGTTCTTACCGCTCCCGTCCCGTTTGGCACCCGTCTCGCGGGTTATCTCCGAAACCAGATATTGATATTCCTGTACCGACAGTTCCATATTAAGGTATAGTCGTGACCGCTACAGGTTGGTTTGAAATGTTTGGAAAAAGAATCCGGATTAGCCCAATAAAAATAGACCGGCAGAATCATGGAAGGTCTTTCCACCCAAAGGAAAAGAGAAATTGTCTTCCCGGCTGGACAAAAAATGACTGCTTTTGTCTAATCGATAAAACAATATATAAATAAGGAGATTGATAATCAGCATTGGCTGATTATCAGGTGTAGAGATGTACTTTTCTAAAATGATCACTCTCTACATAAAAAAAGCGTATTTTTTGTGCAGTACAATAAACATACTGAATGAAAAGTATCGTTTTCCAATTACTACAAATAACGGATTTGTATTTGCGAGGTCATTCGAACTTTCCTCGAACAAAGGTCGTATGATATCTCGAACGCCAAGACCCGTGAGCGGAAACTGAAAGCCTTGGAGGCGGCAGAGGAATTGAAATGTGAAAACCTGCTGTTGATAACATGGGGAACGGACGATATGGCGGAATACAAAGGGCATACAATAAAAATCGTATCTGTCCGGAATTGGTTTTACGCATGTAAGCTGCCATATATTCTCAACATTCCAGTCGTTACAAGTCAAAAAGCCACCGACACGCCGCATCCGGATCGATGGCTTTTTATTCCCTGTTCAGATTCAGTGTCCTCTGCCCGTCATAGAACACCTCATTGTCGTAGTCGGTGGCAATCCTGATAGTGTCTCCTTTCTTGAAGAACCGGCTTTTGGCCACGTGCAGGCGCATAACGTTCTCCTTTCTTTCAGCCGATGACTGGTTGAGCGAAACAAGGTGCGTGCACGGGCGGGCCAGACCTTTGGCCTCCGAACAGTTGTACTCGGTCAGCACGTTCCGCTCGTCATTCAGCCACTCCCGGTCTTCGATGGTAGACTGGTAAGTCACCACCATCCATACCTTTTCGTCCGCCGCCAGGTCCTTCAGGTCATTAGCCACCGCGATACGCTTCGCCCGTTCATGGTCGGCTCCCCATGAACGGCGGTTGGCATCCGTCAGCAAGTCCATCGAATCCACAATCACGATGTCCGGATTATATCCTTTGAGCTTCCTGTATTCCGAAATGCCGTTCTTGATGTCGAGTGTCGAGACCTGGGCATTGAAACGCGGGTAACTGCGCACCGTGATGCTTCCGGCATACGAGGCGACCAGTTTTTCCAGATGTCTCATCTCCGTATCCGAAATCTTTCCCCGCTCGTAATAGTAGGCGTTCCTGGAAATCAGTCCGCCGGAATAGGCGTTCAACGCCTCTTCTTCCGAACCTTCCAGCTGGAAATGCAGCACATGCAGCCCGTCATCGATGTCCGCCCTGACACCGATCCATTTGGCGATGTGCGACTTTCCCACGCCTGTGCTGGCCAGGAAACAGGTCAGCTGACCTCGCAGGTTACGTCCGGCATTGAGCGCATCCAGATACGGGATGTAGAAGCGGGACACACGAGGGGCGGCCGAGCGTTCCTCTTCCTCCTCGCGCCGGCGGTTCCTCTCGAAACGCTCCTTGAAAGTCGCGGCCACATCGACGAACGAGGAACTCTTCAGCGTGAACCCTGCCAGCCACTCGGCATATTCCCGAAGAGTCTTCTCCGCCTTGTCCTGTTTGTTCTCGTTATACAGTTTTCCGACCTCCGCATAGACCGACTGCAACCGGACCCCCTTGATGTAGGACTCCAGCATGTCGGTCATCACCTCGGCACTCTGTCCCTCGTCATACTCCCGGAAAGTGTCTATCAGCTCGATGGCGTCGTAATCCTCATGGAAGGTCTGTGCCAGCACGGCATACGACGGCGGTGTCTTGTATGTCTTGAAGTGTACGGCTATCGCCTCCTGTACCTGCTGGAACGAACGGTCCGGCAGGTATTCCTTACGCATATGCCGGGCTAGGACAGCACACAACGGTTCCTGTCTGAGCGCCGTGGCATAGAGTTCATACAGGAACTCGGCACTGAGCGGATTGACGGCACTCATGGCTTCGCCTCCTTTTTCCGCCACGCCTCACAGCGGATACGGTACAGTTCCGGATAGCGCGCCTGTGTCCTTCTGCGGCATGGCTCCGCTTTCGCACATTTTGAGCATGACGGGGAGAAAGGCGTCCACATCAGCGTGGAGAGCGCACAGACGAGATATCCCGCTTCGGTGGAGAGCAGTCGCCGCTTGGTCGTCTCCTCGTATTCCGGATAAATAAAACGCCCGAACGGATGGCTGCGGCGGTCTTCCACTGCCCGCGCCAAATCATGCCGTGACAGCCCGAAACTCTTCAGCCACCGGTCCTCCCGGTAGCGGCGTTCCTTTCCCGAGCGGAGATAGCGGCCGATGGCTTTCTTTCCGAATGAATGGGAGACGTTCCATTTCCTGCGATACGCGGTATCATATCCGGAAATGGCATATGTCTGGCAGATACAGAAGTCGGACAGGCGTTCCGCACTGACGGAGACGACCTCCCGGCACAAGCCGTCGAAACACATCCCGAGTTGCCTGTCCGACTTGCCGCCGGTAGGGAACACAAAATCCGCCCACACCGTGGTGCGGACCAGCCGTGTAAAGAGCCTCCGGCATCCGTCAATCCATTCTTTTCTCTCCATCGCGTGTCAATAGTTTGCGCAGCTGCGTCTTGGCTAGGAAGATGCGGCTTTTTACCGTTTCTACGTTCCTGGTCTGCAAAGTACCGTTGTTATAGGTGATTTCCATGATTTCCCCGAGTTTGTAACCAGCCTGCTGCAAGAGCAGGGCTTCCCGGTAAATCGGTTTGAGCCGGTCCAGTGCCCAGAGGATGTCATCGTTATAGAACTCGCGGTAGTTGTCCATCCCCATGCTGTTTCCCGACGGTTCGTCCTCATCCGACAGCGAAGAGGATATTTCCGAAATGTCGATATTGTCGTCCGGGGGCATGCGGTTCCTGTTGCGGTTGTTCAGGTCCGCCACAAGCCGTTTGGTCACGGCATAGATCCAGGTCTTTACCGGACGGGCCGGGTCATAACTGTCCATATACTTGAAGAAGTTGGCCAACGCCTCGAGGTAGTTGTCCTCGATGTCCTCCTGGTTATAGGTATATTTGATACAAATGCTGTATATCAGATTCTTGTGCGGCATCACATATTTTCTGAGAAGTTCCGCCCTCTGTCTCGCGGATTCGTCTTCAGGCTGGAGAACCGCAATAAACACATCTTTCTTTTCCACGTTTCCACTGACTGAAAAGGTTGATAATGAATCTCATGTCCTAATCTGTCAGCTACCGTGAGCGTCAATTGAAAAAACGGGCGGCAGCATTACCGCCGCCCGGAAAAAATCCAAACCGTTGTCGGCTTGTCACAGCCTGTGCCTGCGGATGTAATAGTAGAAGAGGTGGCAGGCATCCGCCGCATTGTCATCCACCGGGACAATACCGTATCTGTCCTTGCAGGCCGCGACCATCTGCGTCTTGGTGGCGTGTCCGTCTCCCGTCGCCCATTTCTTGAGGACAGCCGGGTTGACGAACTCCGGTTCCGGGATATCCAGTTCATCGCACACTTCGAGCAGGATACCCCTGAGTTCCGAGAGCCGCCGCATGTCGTAGAAATGGCGGTTCACGCTCACATCCTCGGCCACGACGCGGCGGATGCCGTAACGACGGAGCAGCGAGAGCAGCGTAGTCCTGAAAGCGCCGTGCATCTTGTTGCCGTTGCGCCGTTTGCTTTCGGTGAAGTTCCATGTCCCGGCCTCATGCAGGGAGAAGTATCCGGTATGCGTGGCGATGTCCAGCGCCAGTACCTGCTCCCGGGTCAGTACGCTATTCTCCGAGTCTCGATTCGCCATTCTCTTTCACGATTACCAGTTTATGCGGATAGCCTTCAGCCACATTCCCGTGCGAGACTACCAGCACGGTACCGCCGAGCGAGTTCAGCGCCTCGAACATGGAGGCCAGCCCCGCTTCATCGACCGCCTCGAGTATCTCGTCCAGCACGAGCAGATCCAGTCCCTTGTCCCCGTCGCAGTTGCTGTTCACGAGTTTCTGCATGGCAAGGATGGTCGCCAAATTCACACGGGCGGCTTCGCCTGCCGAAAACTTGCCGAACGAGCCGCAGTCCATGCCGTCGCGCAGCAGTGAGATGGAGATTTTCTCCCTTACCTTACCACTCTTGAGGACGGTATACCCGTCGAAGCGGATACGGATGTCGCTGCCGATGTCTTGCAGGAACTCGTTGGTGATACGGCTGAGCGCCTCGATTTTCGTGTTGGCCAGATAGGTCTTGAACTGCACGAACCGTTCCCGCTGTATCTCCAGGGCACGGACCCGGGCATCGACGGCCGTCTTGCGCCCTGCCGCCTCGTTGGACTTCCCGCGCGTTTCACGGAGAGTGTCCTTGAGCGATTGTATGAGGTCGGGTGAAGCCGCCTCATCCAGCTCCCGGATCGTGGCCTGCAAAGTGTCGATGGCGCAGGCCGCAGCCTGTATATCTTCCTTGCCTACCCGTATGCCGCGGTTCAGTGCGGCATTGCGCTCGTCTATGAATCCGAACACCTCGTCGAATACCTTGCGGCGGACACCTTCGATTTCACTTTGCAGGGCGGTAATTTCGGAAGCGATGCGTTTATGCCCGCTTTCCACCTCTTCCACGTGGCGGGTGGCATTCCTGATGGCCCGTTCGTGCCCGGCCAGCTGCTCCTCCCATCCGGTGCGTCTGCCTTCCAATATCCGGCGCTCATGGTTCAGCCGGTTCTGCTGCAACTCCACGGCATCCGTCTCCTCCTGCTTCTCATCGATACGGCCGTTGATTTCCGTGAGCTGCCGTTGACGGAGCTTCAGTTCCTTCATGCCGGCCTCGATGTCGAACTGTGGTTCTGCCACCAGAAACTCATGCCCGCAGAAAGGACAGGTGATGGAGCCGGCCAGTTTGTTCGAGAGGCCGTCAATACCGGCAGAAACGATACGCCGTTTATGACGCAGTTCCTCGATGCTGCCGGACAGGTCGCGCAGACGGATGTCGATTTCCCGCAGTCTCTCCGCAGTCGTATCGGACTGATCCCTGTATGCCTCACAGAATGCGGCATACTCCTTCTTGAACTGTTCCCAGCCGTCAGTCCTGTTTTTCAGTTCCTGTTCCGCCTGCTTCAAGACGGCATCGCAATCCTTCAGCCGCTCTGTGGCGGTCTGTAACCGTCCTTTCTTTTCGGCAATGACCTTGTCCCAGTCCGTCTGCCGGGCATCGGGAAAGAGGGACATCATTTCCGCTATCTTTTCCAGACATGCTTCCAATGCGGTATCTCCGGCTTCCAGTTCCTGCAAAGCCTCGTCCGCCCGCTGCACTCCGGCAAGCTGTTCCTCAAGCCTGTCCACGTTCTCGTGCCCGGTACGGATCTGCTCCCTCTTGGCCGCTATGGCCGTTTCCAGTCCCATGATACGTTCCACACGGGTACGCCCCCGCTCGGCTCCGGCTTCCTCCTCCTTGCGTATCTGCTCCTGTAACATCCCGATACGCCCGTCCAACCCGGCCAGTTCCAGTTCCACCTGCCGTTTCTTTTCAGAGAGCGGCACGATGTCTTCCTCCACTTTGGCGATGGCTTCATCCACCAGGATACCGTTGGAAAAGCGGTTGATGACCTCTTTCTTCTCCTTGTCCGATGACGAGAGGAAATCCTCATACCGGTATTTGGAAAGGATGAAATTGTTGAGCAGCTCGTCGCGTGTGATACCCAGTTTGTCAAGAATATACCGGTTATAGGCATCCACCGAAGGCTGTACCGCTTCATCGGTTACCACCTGCTTGCCGCCACGGTAAAGCGTACAGCTGACAGAGGAAGCCCCCTTGCGCGGGATACGGCGGTTGACGAGCAGTTCCTCGGCGGCGGAATCGTTGATGAAACGCAAAGCGATACGGCATTCTTCCGCTGCATCGTTGATAATCTCCTCCGAGCGTATCTTTCTAAGCGGGCTGCCCGTGATACCCACGGCAATGCATTCCAACAGGGCAGACTTGCCGGCCCCGTTCGACTGCTGGGACTCATTGTCCCGGTTATCGCCGAAAATCAATGTCGTCACGCCTTGCCGCAGCATGTAGGACAGCGAACGGAAGGCGCAGAGATTTTCGGCTTCTATCGTCTTTAATTTCCACATGATCTGTTTTCTATTCTAGATAAATACTCCAATCCCATCGACACATCCTCGATCTGTTTCTCCCGGCAGAAGTCCTCGTAGGTTTCCCGGATGCGGCGGCTGTCGAATTTCTCGAAGAGCGAAGAGGATACCGCCTCCGGCAGCTGCTCGTCATCGGCAACCAGTTCTACCTTCGCCGCTCCGGCTTCCAGCAAGGCGGCTTTGTCCACCGATTTCATCGCGGCGGCAGGTGCATGGACACGCACCTTGACCTTGTAGCGACCATCGGCCTCCATTTCACGCAGCTCGTCCATCAGGTGCAACCCGGCACGTTCCGCCGGCATATCCATGACACGGTACCGCATGTTCACGCGGTTCTTGACAAACTCGTACGTGCCGTCCGTATACAGCACCGTGTATCCTTTCTCCTCGTCCTCCCCGAAGTTATGCTGGCGCGAGGAACCGATATATTCGATTCCCGTCCCCGGAATGACGGTACGGTTGTGGTAATGGCCGACAAAGACCTTGTCGAAAGGAGAGAATATCCTGGCAGGCAGTTCCTTTTCCGAAGGCTGTGCCAATGCCCCGTTGATACCCTCATGGATGTAGAGGAAGTGCTCCGGTTCTCCGGAAAGCGCTTCCGCAGCCAATCGTCCGAGCCTTTCGGCAAAAGAGCCGTCTTCCGGAAAATAGCTCATTACATGGAGCGCGAACTTCCATTCCGGGCGGCACAGGGTCAGGTACTCATCCACGACAGTCACATTCGGATGCCGGTCGAAGACATGACAATATCCGCGCAGGGATTCCTGGTTCACCTTGTCGTGGTTCCCTTCCGCCAGCGTGACATGAATGTCATGGTCCGCGGCGGATACAAGCATATCCCTGACGGCCAGCAGGACATCGAGTGTCTGGGCGGCACGGGAAAAGAACAGGTCTCCTCCGACAACCACTTCCCGGATATCCCGTTCCCTGCAAATTCCCATGGCCTCCTGCCAGTTGGCCTGGAATGCAGGGATGTTGTCTTTCGAGATGTGGATGTCATTCAATAACAAAAGGCAGGGTTTGTTCTCTTTCATACTAAGTGATTGTGATTAGGACGGGAGGCCCGGATGCCTCCCGTCGGATTAGAATTCAAGAACTTGTGAAAGGCTTATCTGCGGTGGCGGGGACGCCCGGCACGCTCTTCCGTTTCCTCCGGCTGCTCTTCTTCCTCCCCGGGGACATCCTCCGGTTCGTCACTGGGCTTCGGACCCTCCATCTCGCTTTCGATCAGGTCGAGTAGTTCCCGGTTGCTCGTGGAGCGTGTGACACGCACGGAGAGCCCTTCCTGCTCGATGTAGCCGCGGATCATCGCACGCAGCTCCTGGCCTTCCTCGGTCTTCTCACCGAGTTCCTGCCGCTGAAGCTCGTCATAACGTTCGAAAAGGTCGTCCAGCGAGATGCCTCCGCCTTCACGCCCGTTTTCTCTGTTATCTTTCGTACGGCGGTCGAACGAGAACGCGGATATATCCTCCTTGGGCAGTTCACCGTCCAGCGTGTCGATGACCGTCTTCATTTCATCCGTCTCCATGAGCGACATGCCGTAGATACCGTCGCACTGTTTGAGGAACTCGACGGTGGCTCCCAGATGATAACGGGTGTAGCGGTAGATGATTTCCGGGATACGCGGCGCACCCATCAGGGCGGTCAGCTCCTCCTTGGTCAACGGTACCGGTTCCGATTCGTTGTCAATGGAAATGACATACTCGGTCTTGGCTCCGTTCTTGCGCTTTTCAATCTCCACCGGATAGGCGTCATACACCGAGGAAATCGGGCACGGGTAAGACGGATTCTTGGCCAGTTTCTTGCTCCACAGCTTGAACTTCCTCTCATCCAGATCCTTGAACTGGGCATGGGAAAGGGTCATCATCTGCACGCCTTTGGCTCGTTCACCCAGGTCGAATACATAGAGACAGTGGCCGTAACTGTATTTCAGACCGCCTCCGAACGAGCCCCCGGCAATCTTTTCCGCCAGTTTGTCGTCCCCGTCCTCTTTTGCGGCTTCGACGGCCATGCGGCGGTAAGTCTCGATGGGATCAACGCTATATCCGGCATCGGTAGCGCGGGTGACAGTGACATACATCTTTTGGGGCTTGTTCCCCGTAGCGGGTTTCTCCAGCTCCAGAAGCAGCTGGTGGACGGGATACTCATAGCCCGGACGTGTCGGCGAGCCGTCCGGATTGGGAGCGATGGGCAGGATACGGAGACGGTAAGTCCCGAACTTGTCCATGCGGAAGAACTCCGTACGGGCGAACGCCCTGTTCTCCTCCTGGGCACGCAACTGTGCCTCCTGATAAGATTCCTGAACGCCGAGGAACATTTCCTCGACAGACATGCCTTCCATGCCGTTGTTCTTTTCTTCTTCTTGCATAAACGCTTTGTTTTATGGATTTAAAAATGCCCGAAGAATGCGACACGGTATACCCGCATCGCAAAGAAACTGGTAACAGGACGGACGGGTTCGGTTGCACCGTCCGCGTTCAACTGATAAAATTGGGAGAGGATGTCTCGCTGACCGTATCCCGAAAGAGGATACTCATTTGACAATATGGAAAGGTCTTGCAGCGACCGTGGAATACAAAATTAGGCAAATTACCCGGAACAGCCATACATGTACATGAATGTTTCTCACCGGCATTGTCCTTCAGCGCATTACCGTTTCATTTTAAGAATGCTTTTAATCTCTCCGAGCAGTCTGTCGCCGCCCGGCGCGTTCCGCGCTTCGGCAAGCAGCCTCCTGCGGTTCCGGCGGATATACTCTTCTCTCTTGCGGCGGCATATGCCTTCATAGTAGGCTTTGCGCTCCGGCGTGAGCCGTTTCCCGCGCCGGCAATAGACCCCGTCCCGGCGGTACTCGTCCAGGTAGCGGCGGAACTTCGCCTTGCCGCAGGAAGGGTCTTTCGATGCCTCCGCCACCGACCGTATGACCTGCCAGTCCGGCTCGAAGGGCTGCTGCGTGGCGCATAACCTGCGGAGCAGATGATAGACTACCGGCATCTCATACCGGAGCATGAAGCCTATCCGTGTCTCGTCGAAAGGAAAGCGCTTAAGCGTCCCCTGCGGTCTTCCGTCTTCTCGCTTTCGGGGCTTCTGCTGCCGGGGAGACGGTTTCTTCTGCGGCTGCCGCCTGATTTTCTTCTGTTTCATGATGTTGCGGTTGAATGGTTTGCTGTACGGTTTCACGGACGGGAACGTTCCTGCGCTCCGCAATCCTCCGGCGGCTTTCAATATCGCCGTTTACATTGAGTTTATGTTTCATGACTATACAAAATAGGTGAAGTTGAGTTCTACATTGACATTGTACATACCGCGCTCGTAAAGCTGTATCCTGCGCGAACCGCCGTAGATGGTGAACGAGGAGCCCCGGTTGTACTTGTGGTCATCGTTCCAGTCAGCGGCGCTGCAGCGCACGCTGTATCTCGGGGGCTGTATCTTGTTCGGGATGACGGCAACGATGCCGCCCCAGTTGCTGCCGTCCCTGCGTGCGGTATTGATATACCCCTGTATGGACACGATATTCCCGATCTGGCGGATAAACAGCCCCTGGGTATCTGTTCCCGAGCCGCTGTTCTCCATGTGCATCCATCCCGTATCCGCCAGCAGGGGCTGGTATTCTTCCGCATAGGCGGCTCCGATAGCGCGGCAGGCCTGCCGTTTCGCCTCCGCTGTCGGCAAGGACAGGTCGGAAAGTTTGCCGTCCTTGCGCAGGTAGTCCTTGACGATTTCGTCTTTGGACAGCACGTCCAACTTGTTCCGCAGGAGCTGCCGGGCTTCCATGGGGGATTTTCCTTGCCCGGTCAAAAAGTCGATGTAATCCTGGAACAGGTTTTCAAGCGCGGCGAAGCGGGCGTCCGCCCCGGCCTTGGTATACAGGTTCAGGTTGGTGGCGATGGTATCCTTTTCGGAAGCGTTGTAGCCGCCCATCAGCCGCTCCGCCTTTTTCTTGAGTTCCCTGACAACCTGCGAGGTCATCACGTATCCCTCGACCTGCGCGTGCGAAATGCCGCCTTCATCTATGTAGGCGAACGAACCGGTCTTGATTTCCAGCAGTTTGTCCCTGAGTTCGGGTGTGAAGACAATGCCCTCGTAAGCGGAGTCAGTCCCGAGCTTGCCGTCCATCATCCGGTCTATCTCGGCCGTGGAATAGACTTCGAGGTTCTTGCGTGCCTTGCCCTTGTCCGGAAGGTCGGACAGGTTCGAGGTCTTGGCCAGTTTCAGCTCCCCGGTACCTTTCTTTTCGGCATCGAGGGTATCCCTGACGGCCGCCTGCCGCTTTGCTTTCAGTTCGGCGGCTTCCTCTGCCGTCAGCCCGCTGATCTCGTCCGCCGTCAGGCGCACCAGCTCCTTCAATCCTTCGGAGATTTCCAGAAATACCTCCCCGGCTTCCGCTTTGGAATAGACATCGATATTCTTCCGGGCGGCAGCCTTGTCCATGACATCGGAAAGGTTCCCGTCGGCGGAGAGTTTCATTTTCAAAGCCGCCGCGACGGTTCCCGATGTGACATAACCTTCGCCGCCCTCCGTCAGTTCTCCGGTAGTGATAGCCGCCAGTTTCTTCCTGTATTCGGTCGTGAAGTCTTCGGTAGAGAGCTGTTTGCCTTCTACCACATCCACTTTCTTTCCCATCGCCTCCGTAAAGGCCCTGACGGTCACATAGGTGTCGGACACGGATTTTCCGTTGATTTTAAGCGTACCGAGCACATCCACCGCTCCCAAAGGGGCAAGCACGATGTCGCCCAGAGCGTTCCTCAGCGCAAAACGGAAACTGTCAGCGGTGTCGAAGCCGACGGTGGCGAGCAGCGCGGCGGCACTGTCGCGCCAGGTAATCAGGTTTGTCAGCCTGGCATTGTCTTTCGTATAGGCGGTATTCTGAATATCGATACCCCGTCCGGTGCTTTGCAGGGAGAGCAGTCCGCCGACCTGCAGGGTGGCGGTACGCCCGATGACTTTCAAAACAGGTGTGGTGCAGGCTTTTCCGTCATGCACGGCAAAGTCACGGTATTTTGTTCCGCCGCCCTCCGTGCCGTGGTAATTGATACGGATACAACCCTCATCCGTCACATCCGAGGTGTTATAGATGTCGTATCCCTTGATGCGGACAGCCCCGATCCGGGCGTTTTCATTCAGCGAAGTACCGCAGGATATGCCGTCTTCCGTAACCCTGGCCAGTTCCTTGCCTTGTTTCATGAAACTGAACGTGCCGTCCGTCCGGATGACAATCTCGTTGACAAGCAGACCGTGCAGGTAGGCACCGATGGCGGCATGGCCGTCCGCCTTGACGATGCCTTTGAGCATGTAGCCGTTCCCGCCGCTGACGGAGACGGCGGTCTTGGAGCTGATTTCTTTCTGCCCGGTGAACGTTCCGGCCAGCACCAGATCCTTCTTGACGGTCTGCCGGGCAAAAGGTGTATCGAGCAGGACAGCATAGCGGCCGAAGAACTTGTCGATGAACCGGGGTGCATAGCTCTCCGTCACCTCGATGGCCGCCGGCAGTTTGTCAGTAACCGGATCGACCGTATCCGGGACAGCCTTGGCTCCGGCACAGAGATAACAGGTACGCCCGCGCTTGTTGACCTCATTGGCGTAGACCACCGATTCATGCCGGTTGATTTCGTATATATAATAGGGATAGACAGCATCGGCGCAGCCGTCGAAACGGCGTACCTTTCCGCCGAGCCAGACATAACCCGGGGAGACGCGGGGACCCTCGATCTCGCATCCGGAGATGATGAAGTCCGAGCAGCCGTCAAAAACGGCACTCATGCTGAGAGCCAGTTCCTGCAAGTTCAGGATATCGTCCGAGTAGGTATACCGTCCGCCGGTTTCCGCAATATATTCTTTCATTGTCCTGTATTCTTATTGGGGGTGTATTCGTCTTCGTCGATCTTGATCAGGTAGGTCTTGCCTGCTGTCTTATAGGTGTTCACCACATAGGAAAGCATATAGACCAGTTCCCGCGGAGGTATGGTGACGGGCGGGACGCAGACCATGAAGCTGACCTTGTTGATCAGCTTCTCTTCCGCCAGCAGGTAGAACGGACGGGGGCGTTCCGCCTCATTGTCCGTTGTAACCTGTTCCCCGTTGTACCATACGGTGAAAGGACGCTGGTATTCCGCCCCTTCGTGGTACAGGTCCACACCGACACTCGTGCTGTCCTTGATGAAGATGCGGTCCTTGCCGTCCTTGATGTATTTACCGAACCGGTAGTTCAGGAACCACTCGAAATAGATGACCTGTGAGGTCATGCGCGCCTCGATATGCCGTTCCCGTGCAAACGTACGGAACCGTTCGTTCAGGCTTTGCAAGGGATAGAGGCAGCTCTGCACGAAGAGGATGAACCGCCGTCCCGACAGGTAGTGCGGCACGAGCCGGTTCACCGAACGGTCTATGGGCAGCTTATATCTCATGGTTTTCGACTTTGAGCGTGATGGCTTCCCGGAAGGTCGGCAGTTCCGACTCCTCGTCCTTGCGCGAGGACTCTTTCAGGTAGCCCGAGGCGGTGTATGTCATGCGGCCGACACGTTGCAGGGGCTGGATTTGCCCGTCCGTATCGTGGCAAGCAATAAACACGCCCTGCTCGGGGATTGCCGTCTCGTCGATATAGACGTCTGTAACGTGTTCGGCACGGCGTATGGCATCCGTCAGGCGGGAGACATAGACCGCAGCGTCGAAGTCGATGCCCATAATGTAGTCCCGGATACGGGTCTCGATGCTGTCGTACATCTCCGCCTCGGGAACGGCACCATCGTAGAAGACCGTAAGACGCGGCACCAGCACGTCGCCTTTGGTCGAGATGACCTCGATGCGTGTGCCGGCGAATTTCAGCTTGCCGATATAGGCATTGATGGGCACCAGCTCCTCGGCGGGAATAGCTTCCAGATGTCCTTTCGTGCCGGTAGCGATTTTCAGTACCAGCTTGCTGTCGAGGTTGCTGTCGTCCGTGCTCTCCACATAGGAGACCTGCGTAATGATGCGTTTGGTCTCATCGACCTGGGCATACCCGAAAGCCAGTCCGTCCTCGCGGACGGTCAGCTCGTCGCCCTGCTGGTATTGCAGCAGCGCATTGGCGTAGTAGTCCGGCGTGCCGTTGATCCGGTTGTTGATGGCTTCCGAGATATCCACCGCGAAGACATCAAGCAGCGTCTCGAAACTGTAGATGACAGCGGCTACGGTCCATAGGATACCGTTCATGACAGACAGCTTCGAGTCGCTGGCGAACTCCGTCAGTTCCAGCCGCCGGTTGCGTTCCTGCACGGCTTCATTGTATATCTCCTTAATCGTCCGGCTCATTCCACTGTATAGGTTATATCGTCGATAATGAATTTCCACGCGCCACCCTCATTCCAGGCCTCCTCGTGCAGGATGACCCATACGGCTTCCATGCCCGAGGCGATACGGTAGCGCCCCGTTTCGGTATCCCGGTCCGGCTCCCGATAGGTTCCCGTCGGGGCTGTAGGTAAAATGACCGTGCAATTCCGTCGGTCGCCGTAATGTTCCACAAGGGTTGTCAGGTAATGATCTATGACTGTCGGTTTCAGTCGGGCGGCGGAGAGGTCGAGTGTCATCAGTTCCCGGCATTCGGCAAGCGGTGCAAGATCGGCCAACGCGCAATTCGACAGGTTCAGGCTGTAGGTTCCGGAAAGCAGCCGCAGGCTCTCCAAGGAGAGTGTGGCGTGCGTGAGCGTCAGCTCCTCCACCGGCAGTGTCTGCACCAGTACCAACGACCGCGGTTTGAGCCCGCTCCAGTCGATACTCCGGAAGCAGGCATCGGTAAACCAACGGATACGACGCCTGTCCCTGACTTTGTTGTCGAAGGTATGGGTGAGCAGCTGCGGCGTGTCCGCGAGGAGGACGGTCTCGGTGTCGCTGTTGTCGCCCCAGTCGATTTCCAGCTGTCCCGCACCGGAAACGGCACACTGCACGGTGATGATCCCGGCAGCGAGCGTGAGGACGACAGCAAGCGGCAAGGTGAACGTTTTGGGATAGACATGCCGTTCACCGTTAGCGGGGACGATGCCGTGCAACCCGTTATAGGCGACTACATCGGCGCGGATAACGAAATCGTCCGTGTAGACAAGTTCCCGGCCGGCAGTCAATGTCGTGGCGAAGGAGAGATCGGGGTTGTTGATGAGCAAATCCACGACTCCCTCGATGCTGCCGTACAGGTACAGGGCCACATCGTAGATATTCTGTCCGGCTACGACCCTGTACTTACCCATCGTTCTCCTCCTTTTCCTCGGTTTCTAAAAGCAGCTCTCCCGTGGCAGAATCCATATAGGCATTCTTGATGACGACCTTGTCCGACAGGAATTCCGACTGCAGTTTGGCGGCAAGACCGTTGTTTTCCAGACTCGAATGCAGGTAGTCGACGAGGCCGACACCTGTCGTAGAATGTTGGTAGAGATTTCCGGCTGAAGCTTTCAGCAGAAACGTCTCGTTCTGGGCTTTGGCGGCTCCTATTTCGAAGTCGGTCTCTGAGCCGCTGTACACGGCAAGGTAACCGTCCCGTGACAGCAGGTTGTAGACTCCCTTCTCATTGAGGGAGAAAAATGCGGCCAGGGCGATATCGGCCGTGCCGGCTTCCGTCTCCGCCACGACGGGAAACCAATGTTTGCCCGTCGCAGGATTTCTCAGGTACTCCGTGCCGCCCGAACCGCTTTCCATAACCAGACGGACCGTCAGGCGGCGCATGTCGGGCGTATAGGGAATCCTGACATGGAACCCTTTGCCGTCGTTATACGTGTACACGAAGCCGACGGGG
The DNA here is from genome assembly GCF_040095975.1 of Alistipes intestinihominis. NCBI lineage: Bacteria > Pseudomonadati > Bacteroidota > Bacteroidia > Bacteroidales > Rikenellaceae > Alistipes > Alistipes intestinihominis. The sequence goes on along the minus strand of NZ_JBBMFL010000019.1, from coordinate 54,443 downwards.
ACGGTAATCTCTCCGTAGCGGAAGGTGTCGTTGTCCGCACCCGCGACGGCATCGAGCAGGCGGAAGTCGTAGAAACTCTTGCCGGCGATATTGCCGGAAGTCTCCACCTCACCGTATTCGGCGTCCATTGTTATGTCCTGTCTTGCCATGAACGATACTTCAACAAAAAGCCCGACCATACATCAGAGTACGACCGGGCACTCTTTTCAAAAGAGTAGCGGCAGAAAGAAAGGATGGTTTACTTCTCCTGAATGAAATCGTAGATGCGCGACACGGTAGCCCACATATCGTCCGGAAGCTCCTCGTCCGAGATGCGTTCGCAGGCTTTCCGGAGATACTCCATCTCGTCCCCCGAGAACTCCACGGCAAGCGGTTTCTCCTTCTCCACATCCCATTCGATGCGCTTGTCCTCGGCATTCTCGTGAAGACCGATGGCTTTGCGCTCCTCGTCCGGAATGGCGATCTTGCGCAGAATCTCTTTTTTGAGGTTGAAGTCCTTGAAGTTGCCCCGTGCCGGCAAAAAGGACGGCAGGTAAAGGCGGTCTTTGACTGACAGTTCCATATTATTTATGCATTTTGTACGTTACTCTTTTTTATTTCGTCGATCATGGTATCGAAATCATGAAACAGGGGTGCAAGCGGCTCTCCCATAGGAATGTTGCATGAAATAACGCCTTGTTCCATGTAGATGATACCTATCTGCGGAGCGTTCCCCGAGCCATCCGTATCCTTCTTGCGGATGGAGGCGTGGACGCGGGTCAGCGCGTCATTGACGATGGAATATTCCAACTGGTAGTCGGCATTCTCCGTGCTCTCTTCGGCAACCTTGGTTACCGTTACGTTGGTGATGTTCATAATTCGCTTCTGTTTTTATTAAGTGTAGGGATATTCCCAGCAGAAAAGTTTTTAATAAGAGTGATTTAATATCTGGTAATGGAACGAGGGGTAATTGGCGCACAATACCGTAATGGAGTCTCCCTTGGCTAACGTGTAACTGGCAAGATCCCCGTTGTGGTTACGGATATTGGTGAATACAAGGCTATTCCCCCAGTTGTAGTTGTAAATTAGGGTAAATATGCAGGCGAAGTCCGACGGCAGAGTCGAGTAACCGAACATGGTGGCCACGGACGATGCCGACGGCAGGGTCACGCTGTACTTCTGGTTGGCATAAACGAAAAAGATGTTGAACTGCGAGAAATCGATCGTGTAACCGCTGCCTGTGAAATAGACATTCTTGATCTTGTTGCCGATGCAGGCAGGGGCTATAACAGAGGCATTGGACCATATTCCGTAGTTACGGTTACCGTTTTTGACATCGATATAAAGCCCGTAGTTGTTATTAAAGATGCTGTTCACCTTGTTGTTCACAATACGTCCGGTGGCACATGATCCGCCGGCGGATGCCGGTATGGTGTTGCTGCCGAACAGGACATACGAAATGGTGTCCCCCACGCGGAACAGGTCGTCGTAGATGGCAAGGCCGCCGCCTGAGCCGGTTCCTGTCGCCGTCGAGCCGATGCGCCCCTGACCGATGACGAATCCCCCGATGGTGCCGGCATTGGCGTTGATGGTGCCCGTCATCGTGACATTTCCCGAGGCGTCCCATTTGATATTCTGGTTGGCCAGATAACCCGATCCGTCATTGGCAAAGGAGATTTTCCCGCACCCGAACGTGGCGGAACCGTCCGTGTTCAGCGCCCAATAGTTTACTCCGGTGGAAGGGTTGTCGTGGTAAATATATCCTGAAGCCCCCATAACGATGCGGTGCCCCGAGGCCGGAGCCGAAGCGGTCAGGGCGCTTGTTCCGAGAATCCAGCCGCCGATCTTGCCGCTCACGGCCGTGATACCGTTCCTGTCCAGCGTGACCTTTACGCTATTGTTCGCATCCTTGACGGAGATGCTGCCGTTATAGCTGCTCCCTCCGACAGTCAGGGCGGAATCCACGATAATCTGGTTGGCGCGTACGGTTCCCGTGTAAATGCCGTTGGCATCGATGGTGGTCGTGTATTTCTCCGTGGAGGTAAGGTCGAAGACCGTGGCATAGGCCACATACCAGATGACAGGCGTATCGGAAGTCCCCTGCGTGCCGTCCACGTAGAAGAAATGGGTGCTGGAAAAATCGGCGGTGCCGCACACGACCTTGTAGACGTATTCTTTCCAGTCGCCCGTGCCGGCGTTCGACGTAAGCCACCGGTGCGAACCTCCCGTGCCGACGCTGTTCGTCGCCCAACAGAGATTTCTGCCGGCGGGGATCTTGGCGATAATGCGGGCGACGAGCACCTTGCGGTAACCGCATTTCGCCCCGAAATAGAAGCCTCCGTTGCGAGGGCTGGCACTGCCGCTGGTCTGGATTTTCAGGACATACTTGCTGTCATTGGGTGCCGTGGCATCCTGCTGCCGGGTAACGGTCACCATACCGTTCTGGGAGTTGTTGTAAACCACGACACCGTTGTTTCCGTTCCAGAAAGTCGGGTCGCGGTAGAGCATCTTCCCGAACGCCATGGCCGAAGCGAGTTCCTGCGCCGTCGTGATGCCCGTAGTCCACTGGGCGGATACGGATGCGGCAAAGGTAACCGTGCCGGCGGCATTCCATGAGATATTACCCGAGGCTATGTGCCCAGACCCGTCGTTGTTCAGACTCCATTTCGTGGAGTTGGCGATAGATCCGTCGCTGCCCAGCGAGATGTTGTTTTTCCAGATATGGTTGTGGTCGAAGGCCCACCCCGCGATACGGTTGTATACCTCCTTGCTGCCGCTTTTGGTATAGTTCACCGAGAGGCAGAAGTATTCCAGATTGTCCCATGACATCATCTGAAGACCTATGAATCCGGTCTTGACACTGTTGCCGGATGCCGCCACCTGCCCGAGGACGATATGCCCTGCATTGCTGCTCTGATACCACGTAAGGCATATACCCAGCGGCTTGTAGGCTCCCGTGTACCAGTAACCGCTGCCCGTGGAGGCGGAACGGATTTGCAACGGGATGGCACCCACAGCTCCGACGTTCCCTATGGTCATGTTGTCACTGCCGATGGAGAAACCGCCGATCTTGCCCTTCGTGAACGTGCAGCTGAGACCGTTGATGTAATCGGTATTGATAATGGACGACTTGATACCCACGGCATCGAGTTTCGAGGCGCTGATGCTGCCCGCGGCGATACGGTCTGCCGAAAGTGTTCCCGTCTTGATACTGCCGGCATCGATCGCCACGGCGTTGACCTGCGCCGCGGTAAGGGTGCCCGTGTAAATCCCTGTCGAGCCGATATAGGTCAGCGGGTGCGCCGCAAGCGTGCTGTCCGTGCTTTGCGCCAGAGCAATGAACCGATGGCGGCGGATCTCCTCCTCGACGGCAGCCGTGAGGGTGCGCGGCGCGGGGGCATAGGCTTGTGTGGAACCGCTCTGGAAGATAAGGTCGTTGCCGTAAGCGATTTGCGGAGCTGCCGGAATCGGCGAAGGACTATAACTGCTGCTCTCTATCGGCTGGTCGGAGTAGAGGTGGTACACGGCACCCGTATCGCCGCCGCCACGCAGGAAGACGGCGAACATGCAGTAGTTGCCGCACAGCTGCGCCCCGGCGAACATCCGGCAGTAGGTCTCGGAAAGGTCATAGATATCCCATGAATAGGCAATGCCACCCCAACCGCCGAAGTTGGTTTTGATAAGTACGATCAGACCTCCTTTGTGCGTGGATGTGTTCCACGAGACCGGAGCCTGCTCGGCATATCCCCGACGGACGAGAATGGTACGTTTGATGTTCTGGTCGCCACCTTTGAAAACGACTGGATAATAGGTCGCTTCGTCGCCGTTGATGATGAGTTTCTTGTAATATCGATAGCCGAAGTTCGTAACCTTGGCCGCTTCGATGTCGTTCTTCCATTGCAGCGATACGGAAGCCCCGAACGTAACGTTCCCGGCAGTGTCCCATGCAATGTTGCCCGAGGCGATCTGCCCCGAACCGTCGTTGTTCAGTTTCCATTTCGTGGAGTTGATGATCGAGCCGTCGCTGCCCAGCGACACGTTGCCCTTGCGAATGGAAGTCGTGTCGATCGTCCAGCCGGCTATGCTGTTGCTCGAACCCAGCTGTGCCACGCAGTACCCTGCACTGTCCGTGGTATAGAGCCCGAAGTCCGTGTCGCTGTTGTAGTAGAGCTGCACCCGCTGCCCGCTAGCGACACCCGAATTGGCCCCGTACACCGCGATGCGTCTGTTGCCGCTGTCTATCGAGATATGCGTGGCAGTGAGGGCCGAAGCCCCGATCATCCAGCCGCCGATTTTTCCTTTGGTGAAGGTACAGCTCAGGCCGTTGATATAGTCCGTGTTGATGATGGAGGACCTGATGCTGGCGGCATCGAGCTTCGAGGCCGCTATACTGCCTGCCGCTATGCGGTCGGCGGAGATGGTTCCTGCGGTAATCTGCGAGGCGGTGATACTGCCGGTATAGATTCCGTCGGCCGTGATCTTCGTCAGCTTGGGATAGCCGCTGCCGCCCAAAGCCGTGGTGAGGGAGCCGATAGGTGCCGTCCACAAGGCACTGACCGTCGAGGCGAACGTGACGTTGCCCGAAGCGTCCCACGCGATGTTGCCGCCCGCGACCGCTCCGGCTCCCGAGGCATCCAGCCGCCATTTATAGCCCCGGATACCGTTCGAGCCGAGCGTAATGCTACCTGCGGCAGAGGTGCAGCTCCCCACAGTGTTGTTCTTCGTACCCCGGTAAAGGGAGTCGGCATCCACCGTCCAGCCGCCGATTTTCCCTTTTGTAACGTTCAAGGTCAGAGCTTCGATGTTTCCGGCGGTAATCAAGGAGGCTTTCAACGCCGCCGTGTCGATGCGTGCCGCAGCGATAATCCCCGATGTGATCTGGGAAGCACTGATGGAAATCGTCTTAATCGTATCGGCCGAGAGTGTTCCGGTAAAGACGCCGTCCTTGTCGATGTAGGTCGCACCGACCCAGTTCAGACTCACTCCGCTGCCGAACTCGACCTTGCCTGTCGTGGCGTTATACCTGACATACTGGTCGCCATAACCCAACTGGGCGTTACCGCCGTTATCTACATAGAAGGTTTTGTAGCCATCCCTAAATCCATAGATGCCGTTTACCGCCTCTGCGGCGATCGTTCCCGAGGAGGTCTTCGTATTGAGTGTAAACGAGCCTATGGCTATCCCGGAGACGGTGCCGTCGCTGTTTTTCGTGCCCGCAAAGAGTTTGGGGGTGATGACCGTGTTGCCGTTGATGAGCGTCTTACCCGTATTCCACTCCTTGACCCAGTCGAGCATGTCGGCATCGACCCCGTCCTTGCCCGGGATACCCGCCTTGGCTTTCGACCAGACGAACGACAGATGATAGACAATACCGGAAATTGTCACGGGAATATCTATTGTTCCGTGGTCGGCGAGGGTCGTCGTACCGGCGGTGATAACGTAGGTTAAGGTCTTCGTGCCGTTATTGACGGTAACGGATGAGAATCCCGCCGGCTTACCCACCGCACCGATGGTAAAGGCCGTGAGTTCCTCGTCCCCGCACATCACCCGTACGGTCGAGGTGAGAGTGACGGACGAGAGAATCTTCCCCGTGTCATCCGCGGGGAACACGTATTCACCCAAAGACTGGGTTATGGTATACCCGTCCTTCTGGACATAGATGGTCGCCTGTCCCCGGGCGATGAGAATCTTTGCCATGAAACCTTTTTCTGAAAGTATAGTGCGGAATGATTCCGGCAGGTTGCGGATTTTTTTTCGTGTAAATGATATTATTATAAAAAATATTTGTATTTTTGTAATTGGAAATGGTTCCGGGCGGTTCGCCGCCACGGATGAAAAGGGAATCCGGTGAGAATCCGGGACAGTACCCGCTGCTGTAAGTCCCCTCAAGGTTGCCGCAACCTGCCACTGGTGTAATGCTGGGAAGGCGCGACGACTGGGACGAGTCAGAAGACCTGCCATGACCGGAAAAGGATTTACACCCGCGGGAGAAAATCGGGTTGCGATCAGATACGGAATGCCGTAGGAGTCATTCTCATATTTGAAGACAAACATAATCCCGTTCGTGTAAACCTGCGCGAACGGGATTTTTTGTGTTTGTTAAAAATATGTTTTATTAAAAAACAAGTAAGCTATGAAAAGAAATTTACGCTTTCTGGCGGGAGCTTTCCTGTTGACGGCAACCGCCCTGTTCACCGGCTGTAATTCAGACGATGACTTTTTGATGAATCCTCAAACTGATTCAGTAACTCCCGAAACCCGAGCCAACTTTAATGATGATGGCACTACAACCATTACATTCGATGACTTCGATGAAACATTCATGGCGGTTTCGCCTAAAGCAGAGAACTACTACACGCTTTATGGATATACTGCAGAGAACCAAATCAGGGAAATATACGATCCCGATTTTGTGTTTGTCTCCGACATGAATACTGTAACCAATTCTTATGGAGCGTATACTGAATTTTCCAGTGGTGCCATTGCGTTGTCGAAATACAATTATCGTTCTGATTCTGCTGCCGGCAAGACTTCTGGAACTAATTGGTGGTATACTTGGGAGAATCAATGTAGTGTCTATAATACAGCATCCACAGATGGGGCCAATACAGGGGCAGGTCACAGCGGTTCCAATTTTGCTGTTGTATACGGCTACTCTGATTTCGGAAATACGGAGTGGATGGCCAAACCTGAATTCTATTTTGACTCCCCTCGCAAATTCAAGGGTTTATGGTATTGTAACACAGCATATACCTATGGTGTGATTATAAATGGTAATCAGTTCGGAACATCGGGTGTTGCAACACCGTTGAGTAATCTGAAAGATTCTGACGGCAACAATATAGGATATTTCCAAGTCAACATCGAATGTTATGACGTAGATGGAAATTTGATCACCACTGTATCGAAATTGTTGGCCGACTACCGATATGATAAACCAACAGTGTCCCCCGTAACTACATGGACATATTGGGATATTAATGTAGCGGATGTGCAAAGTGTAAAATTCAATTTTGAAGGATCTGATGTCGATCCTATATATGGACTCAATACTCCGGCGTATCTTTGTATAGACGACGTTACAATAGAATAACAATTTAATATAGTTTGGCATAGAACTGATTTCAGTTCTATGCCTTTTTTATTATGAAGGCTTTCATATTTAGTATTCTTGTACTTTTGTTTTTTATTACAAGCTGTAATAAGAACGATGTAATTACTGAAGAAATAAAACAAGCTCCTATAATTGAACTCGATAGTGAGACTGGCATTTACACTATCAAAGTTGGGCGTGAACTGACAATTGCCCCGACATATAAATATGCGAATAATGCACTTTATGCATGGACAGTAGATGGAAAACTTCTTTCATCTGAATCAATATTGAAGTATACATGGAATCAGGAACAACATCTATATATCAAATTGCGAGTTGATACACCAGAGGGTTATGCGGAAGAAGAGTTAAAAGTAGAAGTATTGGAGTTAACTCCACCTACAATTTCAATCATAATCCCCTCTAAAGGATTAAAAGTGCCTCAAAACACGGATTATATTTTATCTCCAGATATTCAACATGACGATCTTGAAAATTTTAGAATTGAATGGGTACGCGATGGAGAAATCGTCGGAACAGAAAAAGCATATACGTTTCACGAAAAAGAACTCGGTACATATTCGATAACAATCCGGGCATCCAATATAGACGGAGAAACAATCCGTGATTTCGACGTAGAAGTTGTGGAAACAATGCCTTATTCCGTACGGTTTCCGACACCATCCTATACACAAACTTCTACGGATCGTTATACTTTTGCAGGGCGTCCTGTATATTTGCGGCCTTTGCTGGAATATTTCGATTATCCACAGTATCAATGGCAGGTCAATGGAAAAATTATGGAAGCCGCTACCGACAGGGTTTTTAAATTCACGCCGACGACTCCTGGAGAATATTTCGTTGCTGTTACTGTTACAGAAAAAATGCCCAACACACAGCCACTTTCACGTAACATAACACGTAGTAATACTTCAATTACAACGACAGTTAAGGTTATTTGTGAAGAAAAAACGGAACAAGAACGCTATCGGCAAGCGACAGCGACAAGTTCAGGTATTTGGGATAAGGTTTATGAATTCATTCCTGCTCCCGGACAGTTTATTAATGAGTTATCCCAAAATACCGGATTTATAGGAAATGAAACGACGCCCCAACAAGCCATAGAGTATGCAACGAAACGATTGAACAAAAAAGCGCATGTTTCACTGGGATCTTTCGGTGGTTATATCATCATCGGTTTTGACCATAGTATTGCTCCGAGTGGCCGAGAATACGATTTTGCAATACAAGGAAATGCTTTTAACAGTTCGAGCGGTGGCTCAAATGAGCCGGGCATTGTTTGGGTAATGCAAGATATAAATGGCAATGGCCAGCCAGACGATGAATGGTATGAATTAAAAGGATCTGAAACCGGCATCGATGGTACAATACAAGACTACGAAGTAACTTACTATAGACCTGCACCCAGAGCACATACTCCGTGGGTAGATAGTGAAGGTAATTCAGGTTCTGTCGATATGAATGCATACCATGGCCAAGAATATTATTATCCCAATTGGATTAAAGAAGATAGCTATACATTATATGGGACGCGTCTGACTCCTCGCAACAATCAAGATCCCGTTACAGGATATTGGGCGAATAACGCTTATGAGTGGGGGTATGTGGATAATATGGGTTCAGATAATCTGGTAGGAGGAAATGTCATTGATGGTAGCGGTCAGCGCAACGGATTCAAAATAGCCAATGCAATATATCATGACGGGACTCCAGTAAAATTGCAATATATAGACTTTATCAAAGTTCAGTGTGGAGTATTATCGAAAAGTGGTTGGCTTGGAGAGATATCCACAGAAGTATTTTCATTTGAAGACTTATCAATAACTAATAATCAATAATATGAGACAGTTTTGGCTTTTACTATTCATTGCCCCATTTCTTTTTTTATCATGTTCAGAAGATAATCAGACTCCAGAAAGTCCTGCTGATGCCGATGACAATTTTATCACATCAGTCGTGATGACTGTGGCAAGTCAATCCTATACAGCGGAAATAATTGACAATATAATTACCATAACAGTTCCATATACTGTTTCGTTAAATAATGCTCAAGTCGAATTCAAATACACATCCTCGGCAACAATTATTCCCGATCCGGCAAGCATTACTGACTGGGATACGGAACGAACGTTTCGTGTAACCTCTTACAATGGAGAAGCGAATGATTATACATATAAAGTCATTAAAGACGAGATTCGCTATGAAGGGGATGTGGAATTGAAGACAACAGCGGATGTTACGGCTTTCATTGATACGGACGTAACGGTTATCAAAGGTGATTTGATTATCGGGTCGGATGCTGAGGATGCAGAAGAATTGTCGGATATCGCCGCATTAAAAATATTGAAGGAAGTCGAAGGAAACATCATCATTCGGAAAAGTTATGTTGGACAAGATCTTACGGGACTTGATAATATCACTTCAATTGGAGGTTTGCAAATAGGAACTGAAACTGCCTTTGCGACCAACAGTAAATTGCAGATGGTCAGTATGAGATCTTTGCAGCATATTACTGGCGACATCGTTGTCTGCAACAATCAAGTAGCATATGTGCAATTCGACAACCTTGAAACGATTGATGGAAATATAATATTCAGGACTTCATCTCTACAAAGTTTTGAATTCCCTAAATTAACCACTGTCGTAAAGGATTTTGATCTCCAGTGTCTGACAAGTGACGGAGAACCAGGAGGAGAAATCACATCTTTGAGAATTCCTGAATTGACAAAAGTAAACGGTCGCTTAGGGGTTAATAATTTAGGCAAAATGATTTCTTTGGAATTTCCGAAATTACAAGAAGTTGGAAGTGTGGATTTTGCTTCTATACCGATTCCGTTGGAGACCCTTTCATTGCCGGAATTATCGGTAGTAAACGGCGACCTTAATCTCGTTTCCAGTTATATTGCGTCCGATGCTTTTACATCTACGGGAAATAATAAATTACAAGAAATAGATGGACTGTCTAACTTGTCGATTGTTAAAGGCACATTGACAATATCTAAATTCCAAGTCTTGAAAAAATTACCGGATTGGAGTAAATTAGAACAACTCGGAGGACTGACCTTGCTGCGTTTATTGGAGTGTTCTGATCGAATTTTAGATTTGAGCAAAGTAAATTTTGTACCTTTTGAGGATAACGAACCTTTAATTTCTATTACAGACGGGACTATATTCTCAAAAATTATCACAAAAGAGGATATGTCGCAAGTTAGCATGTTTCTAGCTCCGAGCGGTATTACCGGTTCAAGTGTTGGAATAGATCCAGAATTGAATTTTAAGAGTATTAAGAATTTTAAGTATTCTAGCAATATGACAACAGATCCTGTATTCCAATTTGAACGAGTTTACGGGAATATGGAAATTATAAGAGGTTCAAAAAAAGGCGTTTCAGCCCCTAACTTGGTAAGTGTAGATGGATATTTAAGCATCGAAACTACAATGGCAAACAATATCTCGTTCCCGAAATTGGAAATTGTCGGAGGTCAGTTATGTATTATCGGTAATCTGAACGCTGTTTCTAACTATGATTATGATTTTACGAATTTAAAGTCAGTCGGTTGTTCAAGCAATCCTCAATATATCAAAGAAGGGGTGATTAATAATATTTTATATGGTTCTTTAGATTTTATGGCATCAAATAAAGATTTTACATTTCCGTCATTGGAACATGTCGGGGGTGTTGGTATGACTGTTCGTGCCGTAAAAACTATTTCATGCCCCAAATTGCAGGCCATTGATGGAACACTTTGTGCTGCAAATGCAGCATCGCTTACGACTTTCAATATGCCAACTTTAACAAAACTCTCAGGAGTTCGATTTATCCGGTTGACACGGTTTGTTGATTATACGTTCTTCAAATCTTTTGTAGAAGAAGAGCAAATCAAGAAAGAAGACTGGCTTGTAACCAATTGCGGTTATAACCCCACCTACGAGGATATGCAAGCCGGTCGCTATACCCAGCAGTAACACCCATTATTTTACAAGGGAACAGGGTACTGGCCGAAAGACCGGTACTCTTTCCCGTTTATAACAAGCCAATGAAACATCTGATACGACATATCATTCTTCTATGCGGGTTGCCGCTGTTGCTGGCGGGCTGCATGGAGTGGGACTACGGAGATGCGGTGGAAGATTTCAACGCTACCGGAGCCGGGTTGTTCATCACCAACGAGGGCAACTTCCAGTACGGCAATGCCACGTTGTCGTACTACGACCCCGAAACCCAACAGGTGCAGAATGAAGTGTTCTTCCGTGCCAACGGCATGAAGCTGGGCGACGTGGCGCAATCGATGTGCATCCACGACAATAAGGGCTGGGTCGTGGTGAACAATTCCCACGTGATTTTCGCCATCGACCTCAATACGTTCAAAGAGGTGGGCCGTATCACGAACCTGACTTCGCCGCGCTATATCCATTTCCTCAGCGACGAGAAAGCCTATGTCACCCAATTGTGGGACAACCGCATCTTCATCATCAACCCCAAGAAATATGAAATCACCGGTTACATCCAGGTGCCGGACATGACGATGGAAAGCGGCTCCACGGAGCAGATGGTGCAGTATGGCAAATATGTCTATTGCAACTGCTGGTCGTACCAAAACCGCATCATCAAGATCGATACCGAAACGGATCAGGTGGTAGAAGAACTGAAAGTCGGCATCCAGCCCACCTCGCTGGTAATGGACAAGAACCACAAGATGTGGACGATCACCGACGGTGGGTACGAGGGTTCGCCCTACGGCTACGAAGCCCCGTCTCTCTACCGCATCGATGCCGAGACGTTCACCGTAGAGAAGCAGTTCAAGTTCAAGATGGGCGACTGGCCTTCGGAGGTGCAGCTCAACGGTACGGGCGACAAGCTCTACTGGATCAACAAGGACATATGGTCGATGGACGTGGATGCGGAACGTGTTCCCGTGCGCCCGTTCCTCGAATACAGCGGTACGATTTATTACGGCCTGACCGTCGACCCCGTGCGTGGCGATGTCTACGTGGCCGATGCCATCGACTACCAGCAGCAGGGCATTGTCTACCGCTACTCGTCCGAAGGTGAACTGATCGATGAATTCTATGTCGGGATAATCCCCGGCGCATTTTGTTGGAAGTGATGGGCAGGATACGACACCTATACCATCTCATCTTCGTTACCAAAGGACGCAAGATGACGATTCCGACAACGGGAAAAGGATTGATGCTCGAGCGGATGACACGGATTTTTACAGGGAAAGGTTGCCGCGTACATGCCGCCAATGCCTTTCTCAACCACGTGCATGTACTTGTCGAGATTCCGAATTCCGGGGATTTCAGCAAGATCGTGAACAAGGTGAAAGGCGCCACGGGAACGGTATACCAGAAAACCCCGGAATATGCCGACTTCTCCGGTTGGGCTGCCGGATTCGACTCGTTCAGCGTGTCGTTCAGCGACCTTCACCGGCTCAGACGGCACATCGAGGAGCAGCATACAATCCATCAGGAGATCTCGTTCGAGGAAGAATACGGACAACTGCTTGAAGAGAATGGGTTCGACCCGCATCAAACGTCCGTGCCGGCATCCTCCACGGTACATTTTTCCGCGAATACCCACCCTAAAAACGGAATCAAATGATTTATACGAAATACATACTTTTCTCGCTACTGCTCGTCTGTCCGTCCGTATTGTCCGCGCAGGGAATCACACGACGCATCCACCAGATAGACGAGGTCACGGTGTGGGGCAAACGCCCGATGAAAGAAATCGGCGTGCAGAAGACGAAGTTCGACTCGCTCGCACTGAAAGAGAACATTGCCTTATCGATGGCCGACATTCTGACGTTCAATTCGTCCGTGTTCGTCAAGAGTTACGGACGCGCCACGCTCTCCACCGTTGCTTTCCGCGGCACGTCGCCCAGCCACACGCAGGTGACGTGGAACGGCATGCGCATCAACAATCCCATGCTGGGTATGACCGACTTTTCCACCATACCGTCCTACTTCATAGATCAGGCCTCGCTGCTTCATGGCACGTCGTCGGTGAATGAAACGGGCGGCGGACTCGGCGGACTTGTCAAACTCGGTACTACGCCGCAGGTCGGCGAGGGCTTCCATGCCCAATACGTGCAGGGCATCGGGTCGTTCCGCACGTTCGACGAGTTCGCCCGCTTCACCTACGGCAGCGACCGATGGCAGGTCTCGACCCGCGCGGTCTATTCGTCGTCGCCCAACGATTACAAGTACACCAACCACGACAAGAAGATAAATATCTACGACGAGGAGAAGAACATCATCGGACAGTATCATCCCAAGGAACGCAACCGATCGGGTTCGTTCAAGGACCTGCACCTGTTGCAGGAGGTATATTACAACACCCTGAAAGGCGACCGTTTCGGGTTGAACGCATGGTATATCAACTCCAACCGGGAACTGCCGATGCTCACGACCGATTACGGCGATGAGACCGCCTTCGAGAACCGCCAGCGGGAGCAGACGTTTCGTGGTGTCCTGTCATGGGACCATATCAAAGAGAAATGGAAAGTCGGCGTGAAAGGCGGTTATATCCATACGTGGATGGCCTACGACTACCGTCGTGAGGTGGCGCCGGACAACTGGGCCTCCATGACCCGTTCGCGGAGCAAGATAAACACGTTCTACGGACAGGCGGAAGCGGAATACTCGCCCGGCAGGAAATGGTTCTTCACCTCGAACGTATCCGTGTACCAGCATCTCGTGCGCAGCGAAGACAAGAACATCATCCTTCAGGATGGCAACAAAGCCGTCGTCGGATATGACAAGGGGCGTGTCGAGCTCTCCGGTTCTGTATCGGCCAAATGGCAGCCTGTCGAGCCGTTGGGCTTGTCGCTGGTCTTGCGCGAGGAGATGTCGGGCGACAAATGGGCTCCGCTCATCCCGGCATTCTTCATCGACGGACTGATTTCGCGCAAAGGGAACGTGATGGTGAAAGCCTCCGTATCGCGCAACTATCGTTTTCCGACTTTGAACGACCTCTACTTTCTGCCGGGCGGCAACCCCGACCTTAAAAACGAACACGGCTTCAGCTATGACGCCGGAGTGAGTTTCGATGTCGGCAAAAAGGGGGTATATAAACTGGGCGGCAGCGCAAGCTGGTTCGACTCCTACATCGACGACTGGATCATCTGGCTGCCGACGACCAAGGGGTTCTTCTCGCCGCGCAACGTGAAGAAAGTCCATGCCTACGGTGTCGAAGTGAAGGCCAACCTTGCCGTGCAGCCGGCAAAGGACTGGCTGATAGACCTGAACGGTTCCTATTCGTGGACCCCCTCCATCAACGAGGGCGAAAAGATGTCGCCCGCCGACCAGTCGGTGGGAAAACAACTGCCTTACGTGCCGGAGCACTCCGCCTCGCTGACAGGACGGCTGTCATGGCGGACGTGGGCGTTCCTCTACAAGTGGGCTTACTACTCGGAACGTTTCACCATGTCGAGCAACGATTACACGCTGACAGGCCACCTGCCCCGGTATTTCATGAGCAATATCTCACTGGAGAAAATGCTGTCGTTCAAACCGCTGGATGTACAGTTGAAACTTGCCGTCAATAACCTGTTCAACGAGGACTATCTCTCGGTGCTGTCGCGTCCTATGCCCGGCATCAACTTCGAGTTCTTCATCGGCATCACCCCGAAATTCGGGAAAAGCAGAAAATAATGTAAACGTAAATAAGGTAATGATATGAAAGTATTAAAGAATTTGAGCCTGATGGTGCTGCTTGCGCTGGCATTTGCAGGCTGTCGTGGCAAGAGTTCCCAACTTGCCGATTTCAACAAACAGCTTTACGCTCCCGAATATGCCTCGGGATTCAAGATTGAAAGAGCAGACGGCAGACAGAGCGTGCTGGTTTCCGTCATGAATCCGTGGCAGGGCGCGGATAGCGTCACCACCCGGTTGTTCATCTCCCGTAACGGGGAACCCGTTCCCGAGGGTTTCGACGGGCAGGTCCTCGAAGGGGATGCGCAGCGCATCGTGGCGATGTCCTCGACCCATATCGCCATGCTCGACGCCATCGGCGAGACGGCACGTGTGGTCGGCGTTTCGGGACTCGACTATATCTCCAATCCCGACATTCAGGCACGCCGCGACAGCATCGGCGACGTGGGTTACGAGGGAAATATCAATTATGAACTTCTGTTGTCGCTCGACCCTGACCTTGTGCTGCTTTTCGGCGTGAACGGGGCCAGTGCGATGGAGAGCAAACTCAAGGAGCTCGGCATCCCGTTCATGTATGTCGGCGATTATCTCGAAGAATCTCCGCTGGGCAAAGCCGAATGGCTGGTGGCGCTTTCGGAGGTCGTCGGGAAACGCGCGAAGGGCGAAAAGGTATTCGCGGATATTCCGATCCGATACAATGCGCTGAAACAGAAAGTGTCCGGTGCCGTTCTCGATGCCCCGTCGGTCATGCTCAATACGCCCTACGGCGATTCGTGGTTCATGCCCTCGACGGAAAACTATGCCGTGCGGCTGATTACCGACGCCGGAGGCGACTACATCTACAAGAAGAACACGGGCAACTCTTCGACGCCTATCGACTTGGAGGAGGCATACCTGCTCGCTTCGGAGGCCGATATGTGGCTGAACGTCGGCATGGCGAACACACTCGACGAACTGAAAGCCGCCTGCCCGAAGTTCGCCGATACCCGCTGCGTCCGAAACGGCTATGTCTATAACAACAACGCCCGCACCAATGCCGCCGGAGGCAACGACTACTACGAATCGGCCGTCGTGAATCCCGACCTTCTTCTGCGCGACCTCGTGAAGATATTCCACCCCGAGTTGGTCGAAGAAGATTTCGTATACTACAAACAACTGAAATAGATGCGTTCACGCCCCGTCATCCTGTTCACCGCGTTGTCCGTGCTTACGGTCGGCCTCTTCCTGTTGGATTTGGCTGTGGGCGCGGTTCGCATTCCCGTCGGCGACGTATGGGCGGCCCTGACGGGCGGCGACTGCCCGCGGACTACGGCGAAAATCGTACTGAACATACGGCTGATAAAGGCGGTTGTGGCTCTGCTGGCCGGGGCGGCGCTATCGGTCAGCGGCTTGCAGATGCAGACATTGTTCCGCAATCCGCTGGCCGGCCCCTACGTGCTGGGCATCAGCTCGGGTGCAAGCCTCGGCGTGGCGCTCGTGGTGCTGGCAGGCGTCGGCTCGTCGATAGGCATCGCCGGAGCGGCTTGGCTGGGTGCGGCCGTCGTGCTGCTCGTAATCGCTGCCGTCGGACACCGCATAAAGGACATTATGGTGATATTGATTTTGGGTATGATGTTCTCGTCAGGCGTGAGCGCTGTCGTGCAGATATTGCAATATCTGAGCAAAGAGGAGGCGTTAAAGGCGTTCGTCATCTGGACGATGGGGTCGCTCGGCGACGTGACGGTGCCGCAGCTCGCCATCCTCCTTCCGTCGGTCATCGTCGGGTTGCTGCTGGCCGTATGGACGATCAAACCGCTCAACCTCCTGCTCTTCGGCGAGGAATATGCCGTAACGATGGGACTGAATATCCGCCGTTCGCGCGGTCTGCTGTTTCTCTCGACGACGCTGCTGGCCGGCACGGTAACGGCTTTCTGCGGCCCGATCGGCTTCATCGGTCTTGCCATGCCTCACGTCGCGCGGATGCTCTTCCGCGAGGCCGACCACCGCGTGCTCCTGCCGGGAACCCTTCTCTCGGGGGCGGCGGTATTGCTTCTTTGCGATATCGTTTCCAAAATGTTCACTTTGCCCGTAAATGCCATTACCGCACTGCTGGGAATCCCGATAGTCGTATGGGTGGTTTTACGCAATAAATCGATGACGGTATGATAGAACTGTGCGATTTTTCCATAGGCTACGCAGAGAAGAGGCTTCTCGATAAGGTCGATGCCTCTTTCAAAAGAGGACAGCTGACTGCCCTTATTGGCAGGAACGGCACGGGGAAATCTACACTTCTCCGTGCCATAGCCGGACTGAATCATAATTATTGCGGTAAAATCCTGCTCGACGGACATTGTATCGCAAACATGAGAACTCCGGAGAAGGCAAGGCAACTGGCATTTGTCACGACCGAGCGCACACGCATCGCCAACCTGCGGTGCGAGGATGTCGTGGCTATCGGCCGCGCCCCTTACACCAACTGGATCGGCCGCATGCAGCCTCAAGATAGGGAAATCGTCATGCGGTCGCTCTCTTCGGTCGGAATGGAGGCGTATGCCGGCCGCACGATGGATAAGATGTCGGACGGTGAATGCCAGCGCATTATGATAGCCCGTGCTCTGGCTCAGGAAACGCCCGTCATCCTGTTGGACGAGCCGACCTCGTTTCTTGACATGCCCAACCGTTACGAATTGTGTTCCCTGCTCGCACGGTTAGCGCATGCTGAGGGCAAATGCATTCTGTTCTCCACTCACGAACTGGATATAGCCCTCTCGCTGAGTGACAGAATAGCCCTTATCGATACGCCCGTCCTTCACTGTCTGCCGACCTCCGAAATGATCCGCAGCGGGCATATCGAGCGGCTGTTCAACAATGCCGCCGTACAATTCGACCCCGTGAGCGGGATCGTGAAATCCATGCCAAGAGACTGACTTTCCTGTCGGGAAACACGTCAGACGCAATGAGGGTGTCCCAAAAAGTATTTGGCACCCTCGTATTCGTTGTAAGACATGTCGTTTATTTCGATACCTCGCACATCAGCACGCCTTTCCCCGTCACATCGGCTTTCGAGACCGTGATGGATTTTCCCGTGTAGGTCTTCACGACGGAAGTCCCGGCAGAGTTCCACAGTTTCCATGTATAGGTATAAGCTGTCCCGCCCGTGTCGATTTCCTCACCGCCCCTGTATAACACGGCTTTGGCATCCACGTCATTGCCGTTGTTCTTGATGGTGAACCCCTTCTGGCTGACCAGATCAACCGTGATGGGGTCGGACATATCCGTGAAGGAGATGATGTCGCAGACGACCTTGTTCGCCGAGGCGTTGCCCGCCGAGGTGTCCGTATCCTTGATGGCGCACTTGAAGGTCTCGAAGTTGAGAACGGCATCTGCCGTAATCGTGATTTCGTTTGTCGTCCAGCCTGCCGTCACGCCCCGAGGATTGGTCGAGGTAAGGCATGCCCAGCCGGCACCCAGCATGGAGTTGTAGTAGGGACACGAAACGGCGGCTCCCGATGCGGCTGCGGCACTCAGTGCGGAGGTCAGCGTCACGACCTTCGTGGAGGCGTTGACTGCCGAAATGGTGTACTGTGCCGATCCTATGGTTATCCTGCCTCCCGCCTCCATGTTCATTACCGAAGCGACCGTTATGGTCGTGGCTCCGGCTGCCGCGGCAGCTGTCAGTGTCGTGCCCGCGAATACCGCCGAATCCTTGATGCCCCACGCGTAGGTGACGTTCGTCGTGTCGATAGAGGCTCCGCGCCACAGGTCGCAATGCGCCCTGAGCGTCGCCACCTCGTCGTTCTTGAATACGATGCCGTCGGGTGCATACGCCACGGCGGCGATCATCGCTCCGGCGTTCAGGTGCTGCGTGAACTGAATCTCCGCCCGGAACGGAATCTCCAGCCCGTTGGCGTCGATGTAAACCGCCTCGAAAGTATAACGCACTTGCGGAGCGGAAACGGTCATGTGGTTGGCTTTGACGGTAAGGGCATACTTGGCCGATGCCGCGCCGATGGTGCAGCTGTCCTGTCCGGAGACGATCGCCGTACCGTTCTTGTACCACTTGGCCGAGCCGCTCTTCACGCCTGCCGTAAGCGTCGCGGCATTGCCTACCGAGGTGATCTGGTCGGTCGCCGCCTGACCGCTGACGAAGAGCGAAGGGGTAAGTACCAGATAGGGAGAAGCCGCCCACGAAGGGGCATAGGCATTGTTGTCTCTGTTGTACACCTGTGTCAGGGGCTGCGAGGAGCCGATGAATGCCTGCAACGATACCGCGTCGTTCTGGTCGATGATGGTGACCTGCCCGCGGGCTACTTTTACTGCCATAATAGATTATCGGTTATTTGTTATTTCCACTTCGCAATCGAAAACGGCCTTGCGCCACACGTCCCCGCCGGTTATCTCTATCTCCCTGCCGTAACGCGGTGCGGCGTTCCATATCCTGTCACTCTCCGTATCGCGGCTCGTCCGTATCCAGCGGAAATTGCCGTCGGGAATGAGCGATGTAATCTCTTCACCGCCCCTGTACACCCTGGCACGGAGTACCGTCGAGACGATTCCGTTGCGGAATGTCGTGCCGTTTTCAGACTCCACATAAACAGTATAGGAGGGAGATCCGTCGTAAAGTTTGAAAAAGGTATGGGTCGCACTGATTTTTTCATTACGGTATGTTGCCGTGTAGCGGAGGGTCAGCACGTCGCGCCCTTCCCAGCCATGAAACGGGGGTGTCATTTCAAATACGGCGGCATTGCATCCGGCATCTTTCCATATGCCGTCAACGGCAAGGTATTCCCACTGCCGACTTTCCGGCTCGAAATTGTATTCGGTCGCCACAAGCGGGATATTCTCCGGCTCGCATGCGCCTGAAAGCTCGTCCTTGAAATGGAACGCCGTGCCGCCTGTCAGGGAGACGGAACGGGGCTTGAGCAGTTCCTGCGCCTCCTCATCGAGGTCTTCCCAGCGGATGGTCACATCGCGCAGTTCGATGGTATCCTTGCCCCACTTGAACCGTCCCGAGGCGAAATGGCCCGTCCCGTCCGGATGGATGACGAAAGAACCGTCCCGTGAAACGATCGAGCCGTCTTCGTTCAGCCGCAACAGGGGATTCTGTATGGTACCCCCGATACCTCCCTTATTGAACCAGGCACCGTAATCGTCCGTGTAGGACAAGGCTTCATCGGTCGCCTGATAGGGGGTCACGTTCCTTCCGGCCTCCAATTGAGGGGCGGACAACGACAGGGGGACGGAAGCGGCAATGCCGAGACACATGACGGGGGAATCTGACCCGCGTATGAGGAACGGGACATTATAACGGACCCATCCTTTACCGGCAGCCACCGTCCGATCACCGACAAGATGTTCATCCTGATAGAACCGGATGGCTGCCGTATCTTCCGCTTTTATCCAGACTGAGAAACAATAACAGACTCCTGTATGAGCCTCCCGCCAGGCGGCACTTTGCGCACCAAGAAGACTGTCTCCGGCTATCCGTACACACCGCCCGAGTCCGGCGGGAGATGTTTCATCCAGCTCTTCCGAATGGCTGAACCGGCAGGACAGGCTGTCGGGTATGACATTCTTGTGGATTTTGCCCACATAAAACGTGCTTGAAAAACCGTTCTCGTCTCCCGCGGTAAGCGTGCCGGCTATATTGACATTGCGTGTGGCATAGAGATTCTGGAAATAGGCCCCGTAACCATCCAACATGCCGAAGACCGGATCGATGATGCCGCTGACCTTTCCCACACGGGCCTTGCTCGCCTCGCTGAAAGCGGATACGGAGGCAAGACGAACAATGTTCAGGTCGGCGACCTCGCACCAGTCCCCCTCGGAGGCCAGGCTTGATGTCAGGTCAAGAAACAGGCTCCGGCTGTACTGTGCCGGGTAATCCACGGTGATGACCCATAACTTGTACTTCCATTCCCGGCCGATGGAGATTTCATCTTCCGCATCCGTCTTTTCACGGTTCGTATAGCCGAATCGGATCGGTACGGAACCTGATGTTTTGGAAGACCTGACCTTGAACGATACCAGCAGGCGCTCCGGGTATCCGACCGGTTCTTCCAATGTCAGCATCAGCCCGAAGGAAGCGTTTCCTGCCGGTTCCGCGTTGCGGATAATGCGGACAATGCGTGTCGCTTCCGAATCGGCATCCAGATATTCCGTTTGCAGCATGCTGCCATAAACGGCGTACCTGGACTTGTCCGGCACTCCCGCCATGCCTCCGTCCATGACGGGATAGCACAGGGAGCGTTCGGTCGCCATGCCGTCGATGACATCCATATAGGGTGAATCGCTGTCAGAAGCCGTCAGGTACAAGGCGCCGCTACGTGCCGTATCGAACAGGTTGGTAATCCGCACGAAGTCCAGCAGTTCACCGCCCTGCGGTTCGTCCCCGTCCAGCAATGCCCCGATGAAATAAGGGGCGTCCTTGTCTCCGACAAGCTCCGTTCCGGTTTCTGTCACGCACATCAGCGAATAGACGGTACGCTCCCGTTCGGCATATTGCCTGCGGATGATATCCCCGGCTTGCAGTCCCTGTGTCTTCTGCGAGTCGGGGGCAATACGGATCTTGTATGTCGGATAACGGAATACGGACATGGATTATGACAGTTTTTCCACGGTGTCTCCCGAACAGCTGTCGCTGATCCAGAAGGAACCGTTGGTTACCGAAGTCTTTTCGACCTCGAACTCATAGGCGCGGAACTTACGGCGGGCCACCACCTCGTCGAATGTGGCGGAGACGCCTCCTGTCGTCCGGTTCCGGCGGACAGCCCATCCGCTTCCGGAAAGGCCCGGGGAAAAGAACTCCGAAGAGAGCGACCCGGTAAAGACGCTGTTTCCGTAATGCCGGATACCGTCCTCCACCGCTTGCAGGCGTAACGCCTCTGTCAAGTATAGGATTCTGTCAGTAATCCGGGTGGGCGACGCATGGATTCCGATATGCCCGGCTGCTTCCAACGGAACAGCGACCGTAACGAAATCGGCATCGGTGCGGATATGGAACGATTCGCTGTGACGGTTCTGCGGGGCATAACAGCTCACGGACGGACGGTGTGAAAAATCCGTGCTGTGAGGGATAGCCGTCCTTACGTCCTCTTCCTCGTAGATTACCTCGGAAGAAAGCGATACGCGCTCCCTGTCGCCTGTGAACATAAATCCCTCTGCTGTGCCCATCCGCAAGCGCTTGTGGATAACGATACCTTCATCGGAAGTGTCTACCCGGTATGAGGAGAGCAGGTCGGCGCCGTAGTTGTGGCGGACAGTCAGCGAGCCCGGAAAACAAGCCTTTCCGTAAGGGGAAAGCATCAGACACTCGCCGTCCACGTCCGATATGCCGGAGAACAGGCGTATCTTCGGGGTATGGTCGCCGCCTAAAAGAAGGTCACCGCCGATACTCCCGAACTGTATCTTGTCCTTGTCGGTACAGAGCAGTACGGGAACATCTCCGATCCGGATGCCGAATCCGTCCAGGAACGAGAGGAACCCGCCGAGCGCGACATCCTCTTCCGAAAACGAAAGCAGACATTTCCCTTTGTCGCCCAGTTCCACGCCTTGCAAGGCTTTCAGTCCGCCATCCATGACCGTACTCCCTCGCACCGTCAGATTCCGTCTCACCATGCCGTCCCGCATCGTCCAATCCACCGTGTCCGTATTGGCGTTGCCACGATGATAGACATCCTGCCCGCCCACGGCCAGCCGTGTCGGGGAGATGGATATTCCTGTATCCTCGTCCCCGATAATCCATGCCCCTTTGGAATGTACCGTCGCATCCAGAAAGTCTATATGGGAAGCGTTGATTGTAGCGGTGGCCTTGTCCGCGTCGTAACGGAGCAACTGCCTGCCGCCGATATGCAGGCTGTCGCCCCCGACTTTCAGGTTGCCGGTAATCCTGATACCGTACTCGATGGCAGTTACCACACCTTCCGGATCGGTAATGTCCTGCGAATAGGTTTCCAGGATACGGGTGTTTCCAATGCCGGCTTCGAAACCGTAATTGGCACTGAGCTTGCCGGTCATGTCACCGCCCGATTTCTTCAGGTAATCCAACAGCAAGCCACCGCTTCCGGAACCGCCTTCTCCCGTAACGGCTCCGGCAATGGCGGATGCAAAACCGTAAGCGGTATTCTTCAGTCTCAGGCTGGTCTCGTCGCCTTCCTCGATGCCGTAAGGATGCTCGTCGTCCTTTTTCTGCTGGGCATTGAAAAAGTTATGGTACAGCTGTGCATAGATGGAATAGCACAGGCTCTCCTTGTCGAGGGTTTCTATATCGGGATGCAGTTGTACGCTCATTTGGTATAGCTGGTCTTGGAAAGAAATTTCTGGATACGTGATGTCAGCGAGATGAAGTTCGGCATATTGATCGGCGACATCGTGCCCATCAGTGTGGGAGTCATGATTTTCGAACATTCCGTCAGGAAGTCGAGCATCAGCCGGGCAAGCTCATTACCCAGAACCAGCGGCTCGGTGGCATTCTCGTCACCGAGCGTCACCTTGTTGTCGGCAACGGCAACGGTCGTGGAATTGACCTTTTGTACCACTTTATCTGCTGTCTGTCTGACTTCAGACTTGTCCACCGTATGCGTGATGCTTTCCGCATCGATAACGGTTGTCGCTTCCTTGTCCTTGTCATTCCTAACGGTTGTTGTGACGGCCGTCGGCGTATAGTGGGTGGAGGTCTCGTTACCGGTGGTTTCCAGTTCGTCGTAGTCCGGGGAAGAGTCGTTTTCCGGATCCAGTTCCTCCATTTCGGTCACGCCGATGACGGTTTCCGTGCGGGCATTGAGCCGCAGGATATCCACATGGGAGAAGTTAACCACATAGGCATAACGGGTGGCGGCATCCATGAAGATGGTCACGTCGGAAAAAAGTGCGGGGACGATCAGGAAGCCGCCTTCGCTGTTGGTGGCGGCCGAGAGCAACACGCCTTTATGGATAACAGGTTCGGCGGAGGCCGTCTCGTCCGGGTACTCGCCGACATCAATGGTACCGCCGTAGTCGGAAAACTCCTCGTCCGAGGGGTTGTCGTGTATCTTGGCGACATAGCCGTGTATCATGCGGGCCGTACCGATACCGGACATGCCTCCGGGAGCCAGATTGATACGCTCCATACTCCGTCCCAAGGCTATCTTGCGGATAGCCTCACGGATAAGCAACTGGTTGGATTTGTCTGAAGACATGAGTTTTTTGAAAGAATAGGAGGAGCATAGTTTATTGGTTGCCAATTATTTTGTACTTTTGCAAAGACAATGATATTACTTATGAAACAAGAAATTTTAGAATCCTATATTACATATATATTTGATTTCTTTCAAAAATCAAGATGCTTTAAAGCCGGGCAAGGTAACATGCTCAGAAATTTTAGATTTGCAGCTGAAAAGCAATTTACTCGTAATCAATTGGGTATATTGTATTTCCTGGTAAATACCCTCATTGATAATGGCTATCTCTACTTAAAAGATAGAGATTTTATAGCTCTTACGGAGAATGGTGCCGATGTTATAAATGGGGGAGAGTGTGTTATTCCTAAAATTTCCCTTGAGCGGACAATTTATGAAAAAGAGACCAGTAGATCAGATATATATGAACAGCTTTGGAATATTATCGGATCGAACAAAGAAAATGATTATGCGCCGCTGTATGTAGATGGACCATTGTTTTATAATACAATCAGGCCATATTTAACAACATTGTCGTTACCTCATACATATGGGGAATATATGGCAGAATTGCGGGAAAAGGAAGAATTTACATCAAGAATTAAATGGTATAGGACTTTATTTTTAGCTCTTGATGAGAATGATGTACAAAAATTCCTCAAAGATTTGTCTATCAAAATAAACAGGCTGCTGCTAATGAATACTCCAAAAGATGCGATACAAGAAGCTTTGAATCCTTGGGCAGATGTAGACATTCCTACAATCGATAATACGCCTCTGCCTGAAATTCTCAATAAAGTGGCGGAAGAACCAATTGTGAATAAAAACAAGCCGTTTGTGTTGATTTCGTATGCGTGGGAGGTAGAAGACAATGTCTTTATGAATTGGATTCAAACTTTCGCCAAAGATTTGCGAAGACGAGGGATTGATGCTCAAATAGACCAGTATCAACCTCATGGAACTGACTTGCCTAAATTTATGCTTGAAAGCATCCGTAAGGCAACTAAAGTTCTGTGCATTCTGACTCCAAAGTATAAAGAGAAAGCTGAATCCGGTAAAGGAGGTGCCGCTTATGAAGGGGGTATAATATCACATGAAATATATAACAATCAGGGAACCACTAAATTTATACCGGTTGTACGCAAAGGGTCTTTTGAAACTTCGACACCGGATTTCATTAGTGGAAGAAAAGGTTTTGATTGCTCTACTGACGATAAATACAATAGCGAACTTCCGAATATTATCAAGGTAATAAACGAAGAACCATTGATAGAAATTCCTCCTGTTGAATAACGGTAAATCTTATTTCCTAATTTTATACGGAATACTCAGTTGTTGCCTGTATCCACCCACCCCGAAAGTAGTCGTTACCTCTTCCACGAGGTATACGCCGTTCTTGGAAGGATTACGGTAGTCGATCAGTTCCACCTGTACGGCAGGAGACAGTCCGAAATCCCCGAATACTGTCACATTGCCGGTGATTCCGTTCAGATTGTAATTCCGAAAGTATTCCGTCGTCTCTTCTACAAGCCGGTCGGAATTGATTCCGACATGAGGTGACATATATGGTACGATGGTATATGTGGATAAATCCACCTTGGTCCTGGTCTTCGCTCCTGATGCCGTCGTGTTGCCCGTTACTTTGTGCGTCTTTTTTGAAATCTGCGTGGCATTGACCGTCTGAAACTCCTTGCTGCCCGGCGTCGCCGGGTCGTATTCAGGATTCATGCGTACTGTCACCTCAAAGAATTTTTCATCCGTCCCGAGTGCCTTGCCCGTCACCGCCAAAAACTTCGGATCGGTCTTGACCACTTTCAGGTTGCTCTGCGCCACATGCTCGTTGAAGTATATCCTGTACGGTCCTGTCGATTCATCCTCCGGGAATACCGGCTGAGCCTTGCTGGACGAATAAGGACGCCCGACGGCAATGGACGGTATGGCCCCGTCATCATCGGCATCGTATTTTAAAAAACAGTAGACCTTGTACTTCGACCATTCGGAAAGGATATCCGCTACCGTGAAGTTGTCCGTGACCTTTACCTTGCCGATATGTATCTCAAACCGCTTCGTATCCGAGTGTATCCTGAAGCCGGTATCTTTCAGGATATTATACTTGCCTTCCAGCACCTCGTTCACCGTCGTCCCTTTCGCCGGGGTCTCGAAATGAGGTGCCTGTTTCAGTTTGAGTTTGTAGGCCATATTCTCACACTGGATTTCCAGCGTGCTGTCCGAATTGTATCCGGTAATGTATCCGTCGAACATATTTTTCAGCACGCCGTTGTAGCCCAGCTTGATATTGATGCGCTGTCCGACCTTGAATGTCGTCTCGTCAACCAGACGCTGCGCGCTGCGTTTCTCGATGATGACACCGTCCTGCATCACCTCCGTCGTTATCCTCGACACGTCCTTGCCCTCCAATGTCACGTTCCCGATAATCGTGGAGCGGCATACCGACCCTTTCGGGAATATCACTTTGGCCGTTCCGATCAGCTTCTTGTAACTCTCGTTGATTTCGAGCGACTGGACTTCCGTAATCTCCACGCCGTTCTGTATCCTCATCGGATTGGATGGGTCGGCATCCCCGATGGTGATGCGACAGCAGAGGATATCCATTGCAGCTATACCCATAAACGTGTCAGTTTAAGCAACGAGGCGGGGTCGATGACCTCCGTACCGAATTTAACATACTTGATCCACTTGTTCGTGTGCTTGATGGCCGTGTCCACCTTTTCCTGTTCCGCCAGTTTCAGTTCCACGGCTTCCGATGGCTCCACGGCGACACAGTTCAGCGAATACGGCTGCACGTTCCGGCAATCCGTAGGCTGTAAGGTATAGCCCTGTATAATCAACCGTGAAATGTTGAACTGGCGCAATACCGTGTTGTCGCAATCGATGACACCCTTGTATTGTACCAGCCTGATAAACTTGGACACTTCCGCCTCGGGATACACGTCCGGGTATTTGGAGGTGATCTTGCCGTTGATGGTAATCTCGAGGTCACCCCCGGATATATATTCCTTGCGGGTATAGTCCCGCCCCTGTACCCGGGTCAGCAGGATATTGTTCCGGCTGCTGACCTGTACCTGCGGTCCCAGGTCCACGAATGTCACCAGTCCATACCGGCTGTTCGGCAAAACCTTGCACTCGCTGTTGTCATAATACTTCCCCTCCTCTGATATGGACAGTTCCAGAAAATCCGCCACTGTCCGGCCGACGATGGAATCGATATGGTTTTTCTTCTGCGCCACCGCCTGCTGTTCCCTGATGAGCTGGTAGTACTGTCCGGTCTTGTTCGCAAGGCTGGACTGCGACTGTGTCTGAAGATATTTGTCCCGCACCTGCTGTTCCCAGTATTTGAGGTATCGGGGATAGGAACGTAGCAACCCGTAAGCCGTCTGCGAGGCAACCTGTATGGCTGCCCGTTTGAGCAGGTCATGGTGCCTGGAGAAGTAATGTACCTGCCCGTCCTGCAATTCGGCAAGCCCCATGCCCAACGCCAGACGCGTGGCGTTGCTGATGTATCCGCCAAGCGAACCGTGGTTGAGTATGCCTCCGCTCAACAAAGTCGAGGCCGCGATTTGTATCAGTCTTCCCATAATCCTTTCATTTTATGCGTTCCAGGAGGCATCGAAGTCATGCACGACATCGATGAGCGCCTGTGCCAGTTGTTCTTTCAGGTTCTGTATCTCTTCCGTCTGCCCCTCCTTCGACTTCATCAGGTCGATGGTCCTGACACTGAGCAGGCTCTCTATGTTCACGATGACCTGTTTAGGTGCCGCCGAGGACAACCGCCCCGTGCCGGAATAGTTGCCGCCGGCCCCTCCGTCATCCAGATGCGTGTTGGTAATCGGGTTGGCAGCAAACGGACGTGTATCGTTGGAATCCGGTTCGTTGCCGTACTGGTCGGGAGTGAAGCCCGCCACGCGGAGGATGTTCTCGGCTGCCTCCGCCGAACCTCCGAAAGTCTGCCGGAGCGATGAAAAGAACTTCACGAGTGTCGTATGTGCCAGCTTGCGATGCGCGATGTTGTCTATACGCTGCGCATCGGTGGCGTTCTGCCCCAGTGCCCGCTGTTTCCATAGCCCGTTTTCGTCCTGCTCGAATCCCCAGGCCCTGAACTGGTCAAAGTCGAACCCTCCCTTACGCATCAGCTCATGCGCATTGGCGGCACTCGATATGGCATTCCGATAAGCGGTGGCGGCACGCACAATCTCCGGAACGGTCTGCGTGTTCATGTACCGGGCATAGTCGTATGTGCGGGCGGCAACCGCTTCCGACCTGTCCCCGATATCATTCACATAGACGGCCTTGCCATCCTGCATACGCCACAAAGACTTGTCGAGATCCTTCTCCTGTTGCCCGAAACGCTCCTTTACCGTCTTGAGGAAAGCGTCCACTTCCAATACCGTACCCATCTTCCCGAACTCGGCGTACGCGGCATCGATACGTGTCTGGCTGTCGCGTTTGGCAAGGGTGACAAGCGCATCCCTTATGTCATCCTGACGGGCTTTGTCCATGTTATACACATGGTCTCGCGATACCATCCCCTCAGATGAAGCGATGGCAAATTCCCCCAAGAACCCGGCCCACCAGTTGGATGTGAAGGCTCCGATTTTATGTCCCGAAGCCTCTTCGATACTTTTGCCGGCAACGACCTCGTCCACGGCACGCTTTGTCTTGACAGCCATGTTATAGGTCTCGCTCAGGGAGGAGTAAAGTGCCTCTATGGACGGATAACGGTACTTGCGGTTCGATTCGATCTCTTCCAGTACGGCATCCTTCGCCTCCTTTATCTTCCAGGTCTTGTAAGCCACCCATCCCAAAGTCCCGACCAATGCGGCTATACCTGCCGTGGCGGCAACCGCGCCTGTACTGATGGCACTCAACGAGGCGGCAGCACCGGTCAGTCCGCTGCCGGTAGCCACCTGTGTGGCAAACAGCGACTGCAGGACTCCTTTGGCTCCGATGACACCGCCCCCGGCCATCAAGGCGCGGTTCATCGCTCCCCGTCCCGCCACGCCTGCGGACTGCATGGCCGACACGATGGCCCGCTTCTGGGCAAACGAAACCTTACCGATACCACCCGCCCCCAGCAGCCCCTGCACGGCACTGATTGATGTCGTGGCCGCAGACTGTTTGCCGATAAACCCCATGGCGATGCCGATATTCGTCAGGGCTCCCGCCACCTTGAACAGCCGGGTCGCGACAACGCCTGTAAAGACAAGCGGTTCTATCCAATGGAAATTGCGGGTCACCCATGCGCCGATATTGCCGATCACGGTGAAGATGTCCAACAAGGCATTCCCGATGGACACCAGGCCACGGGTAAATTCCGGAGCCTTGAACTTTGCCAGAAAAGTGCGGAGCACAGTGCGGATAGAGGGTTCCAACACCTCGTATGCCTGCATGAACCCTTCGGTCAGCTGGGAGGTCACCTGCGCCCACAATCCCTTGGTCGTATTCTGCTTTACCAATGCCAGTTCTGAGGAAACGCCCTGGGACCCCCGGTTATATGAAGTCAGTTCTCGTAGTTTGTCGTAGTTCTTCAGGAACATCATCGCCGCGTTACCGCCAATTTTCCCGAAGATTGCCTGGACATCCGCCATCGACGCGCCCTTCTTGTTCAATTCCTCGAAAATGTCCGCTATAGGACGGAGTTTCTCGACCTGCACCCCCTCGATGTCGCGCATTTCCGTGAACCGGATGCCCAGGCGGTCCAGAACTTCCTGTGCCTCCTTGGTAGGTTTGGCAAAACGTGTGGAAAGAGCACGCAACGAGGTTCCCGCCAGCGTTCCCTTCAGACCCATATTGCCCAAAAGACCGATGGCGGCACTGCTTTCCGTGAAGTCCACGCCCGCCATACGCAGGTAACCGGCAGCCATCTTGTATGACTCCGCCATCTCCACGATATTCACATTCGAGCGGGAAATGGTGGAGGAGATAATGTCCGCCACGCTGTCCATGCTGTCGTTATGGATATCATAACCGGCCATGATGTTCGTGGCCAGGTCGGCGATATACGACACGTCGTTGTCACCGATAAGTGCCAGGTTCGTGATCGGGCGGATGGACTTGTTGATTGTCTCGATATTCATGCCCGCCATCGACAGGTATTTGACGGCACCGGCAATCTCCACGGCTGTGTATTTCGTGTCGATGCCGATTTTACGGACATGACGGGCCATACTGTCAAAACGGGTCTCGAATGTCTTGAGGTCGCTGTCCGCCACACGGAGGATGGAATGTGCCGATTCCATGATGTTGGAATAGTCGATGGCCTTCGTCAGTTCCGAACGGATCAGGCTGTAACCCATATAGGCATTGAGCATCGAAGCGAACGGGAGGTTCCTGAGTGACGGCGCTTTCGAATACTGGATACGGTTGATGGCGGCACGGCGTTTACTGCGGTAGAGCGTACCGGCTGCAGTATGTTCCCGCTGCATGAGCCTGACGGACTGCATCGCATTGCGCTGTTCCTGCCGTCTTGCAGCCTGCTCGGCCTTTATACGTTCCGTTTCTGCCTTACGGCGTGCCTGTTCTGCCTGCCGGCGTATTTTCTCCGCAGCACGGGCGGCATTCTTGCACTCCCGTTCTTTAGCCCGCGCTTCATCGGCACGCCGCTTTTCCGCCGCGGCGGTTTCTGCCAGAGCCGCCTTACGGCGCTGGTCTGCGGTAAAGAGCTCCTCCGCGTGGACCAGTTTCTGGCGATGCAGCTGCTGTCCTGCATAAAGCCGTTCCATCAGTTTTTGCCGGGCCTTTTCGGGCATTACGAAGGCCTGCGGAGCATATGGCACCGGAACGGAAGGTGTGAGTCCTTCGGATGGTATGCCTCCCTGCATGTTGAAAGAAATGACAGAAGCACTTTTGATACGACCCAATAGGGAAAGTATCTGCTGCAACCTGTTTTCCGCCGTCCCGGTCTTGATTTGCAGTTCCCGGTCACGTTCCATGGAAACCAGGGCGGAGTTGATTTTCCCGATGGCTTTGGTAATGCGTTTCTGCGCGTCTGCCATCGTGCCAACGGACGAGGCGGCATTCTTTTCGATCTCCGCTTTGCGCATCTCGGCAGCCTTTTTCTCGTAAAGGCTTTTGGCGTTGGCCTTGATTTTCTTGCTGTCCAAAGCCTGACCGGCATTGATGGTCAGGCTGATGCCTTTGGAAAGCGTGGAAATATCCGTGAGTAACCCCTTGATACGTTCCAGCTTCTCTTCGCTTTTTTTCGTATCGATGGTCAGGCGGTAATCGAAATTACGTTTCTTGCCGTTCTTGGTGCGGAACACGCGGTCTATCTCGTCCATCATATTCTTGATGTTCGTGACGGCCGGAGTCAGGGACGCTTTCGCCTGTACCAGCTTGCCTACCGCCTCACCGAAGGCGATAACCTGCTTGGTGCCCTGAGAGGCATCCACGTTGATGGAGTAGTTGACCTGATAGTTCTGTTCCTGAGCCATGGTAATGGGTACTGCGTTAAAAGAATAGTCTTTCCGCAAGGGCGGAGATTATGAAACGAAGGCCGCCGCAAACCGGAAGCTTACGGCGGCAGGTCAAGGAGTCCTCTCCGGCAATGACATCGGAACGGGCATACGGCTGATGAGCATCTGCTCGTGCAGCCACAACGCCTCTTCGGAAAGCATCGCGAACTCCTCGTCGGAAATCGTGTCGAGGTTGACGCCGGGAAAGTAGTGGCGGACATAGATCATCCGCTGGCGGATGCGCTGCTCGTCGGTCACTACCCACCGGCTTATAAGTTTACCAGGACACTCTGGCGGGTGGTGATCAGCTCGGAAAGCTGTCCCATCAGACCGAACAGGAAGAGCGACTCGTCGTCCACGAGTTCCTTATCTCCGTCCACGAAGCAGTCGCGGGCCAACGTGCGCATGGCGATTACCTCGTCCTTTTTGGAAGCGGCCATGAATTTGCTGAACTGCGGAAAGCTCGGTTCGGACATGTAGGCCACATAAATCTCTTTCTCGCCGTTTGCGGTGTCTCCGAAAACGACCATCGGACAAATCTTGCGGAGTTTCTTCTCCTCTTTCAGTTTGAGGGCTTTTTCCTTGATCTTGATCTCCTGTTCCAATGAAAGCATTTTTTCGTCCATATCGAATTTGTTTTGATTCACCGAAAGAGTAGGACAAAGAATCGTGGAAAGGTTGAAGACACGGTTCTTATTCACTTGTAATCCATATGTTATACAAAAAACTTCTTTGCTCCTGATATTCCCAGATCAGTCTTTAAAGGAAATTTCGCTGAATATATTTCATATATTTCTTTGATATATAGTATATAATCGTTAATTTTGCATATTCTCAAACATAAATGATTATGTGCAAAATAGATGATTTTATAGATGTGACAAGCCGGTACATCGCTGAATTGCTTGATTTGAGGGCGGACATCAGGCCGGTCGAAAAGGATGTCTTGCATACATTCCCAGCCAATATTACTGCCGGTTATACATTTTGTACGGCTAACTTGTTGGGGCATGACGTAGTTCTTCTGTATAGTGCAGACAGTTCTGCATATACTCCGGGGCAGATGCGGAAACAAAAAGAACTGGTTGAGCGAAAAGCCCAATGCCCGGTAATATTTGTATTGCGTACAGTGGCGGCCTATAATGTACGGCGTCTTGTCAGACATCGTGTAAATTTCATCATACCGCAAAAGCAAATGTTCATACCGGATTTGTTGATAGATTTGAAACCGCATAAAAATAATATCGGGGGCGGTGAAGAAACGCAGATTCCTGCAATTGCCCAATGCATAATCCTTTATCATCTTGAAGTAAAGTCTCTCGAAGGGAAAGGAACTTATGATATTGCAGATCTTTTCAACGTGTCGTATGCCAATGTAAACCGGGCGGTCAGATGGCTGAAAGATAAAGAAGTTATCGCTTTATCCGGCGGCAAGACAAAGAGTATGATATTTCAGTTCAAAAAGCGTGAATTATGGGACAGGATGTTGCCGTTCCTGGCGAACCCCATCGAGCGGATTGTATATACCGATAGTCTGCCTGATGAAGTATTTTGTATTAGTGGAGTAAATGCCTTGTCGGAATATTCAATGCTGAACAAGGAAAAAAATGACACTTATGCCATTGCAAAAGAAGAAGCTCGACGGTTGCAAATCCGGACAGACAAGGAATATGGCGAGACCCGCATAGAGATATGGCGTTACAATCCATGTTTTTTCTCAAAAAACGGCATTGTAGACAAATTGTCTTTATTTCTGGCCATGAAGGATATGGATGATGAACGCATTCAAATAGAATTGGAAACTATGATAAATAATATGATATGGTAAGAGGAATTGATAAATTCAGGGAGTTTTTCACCGGATATGAAGGAAACTATGTCATCATAGGTGGTACTGCCTGTGAAATGCATGAAGAAATATATGCACAAACTCCAAGGGCGACCAAGGACATAGACATTATACTGATTGTGGAGGCGCTGTCTTCGGATTTTGCTGCAAAATTCTGGGAGTTTGTAAAAACCGCAGGGTACAGACAAAGGAATAAGGGAACCGGGAACGGGGAATGCAGGCATGAATATTACAGGTTCAAGGAACCGGGAAATCCGGATTTCCCGTATCAGATAGAACTCTTTTCACGAAATATCGGGGTTGTCAAATTCCCGGACGATGCCCACATTACCCCCATTCCGGTTGATGATGACCTGTCAAGTCTGTCAGCCATTTTGATGGATGATGACTATTATAATTATACCATTGAACACAGCACGTTGGAGGAGGGCGTACATATTGCGAACATTGAAAGTCTTATCTGTCTGAAATGCAGGGCCTATTTAGAAATGACCGAGCGGAAAAACAATGGAGAACAAGTGGACAGCAAACATATCGTCAAGCACAAGAAAGATGTATTCCGGCTGGTTGCCATGCTTGCTCCTGCCGACACCTACGAAGTTCCTGATTCGCTTAAACAAGATGTTGACAGGTTTTGCCTGGCTGTCAAAGAAGAAGTGCCAAACTCTGATTTTTTCAAATCGGCAGGACTTAAAAGCATTTCCGGAGAACAGTTATTGGAACAACTTGAAGCCAATTTCATAACACAACAATGAGAATCCAATACGCATCCGACCTGCATCTCGAGTTTCGGGAGAACAGCAGTTTTTTGAAGCACAACCCGCTGGCTGTTGCCGGAGAAGTGCTTGTCCTTGCCGGAGATATAGGATATATCGGAGATGAGAACTACTCCAGACATCCGTTCTGGGACTGGGCTTCCGGAAATTACAGCCGGGTCATCGTGGTTCCCGGAAACCACGAGTTTTACAAGATGTTCGACATAGACAAGCTGTATAACGGCTGGTCGCTCAAAATCAGGGAAAACATCACCTGCCACTATAATGCCGTTATCCCATTGGGTAACGATATAGAATTGATCGCTACCACACTGTGGTCACATATCCTGTTGCAGGATGCCTATGAAACTGAGGCAGCCATCACAGATTTCCGCAGGATGCGTTACGGCAGCGAACCGCTGGACTGGACAAGGTTCAATGACGAACATTCGCGCTGTTTCCGTTTTCTGGAACAGAGCGTAAAACAAAGTACTGCCAGACATCTCATTGTCGCCACTCATCATGTACCGTCATTCGAACTGATGGCGCCGGAGTTCAAGGGCAGTCCGCTCAATGGGGCATTTACCGTGGAGCTTGGCGGTTTCATTGCAGACAGCCCGATTGAATACTGGATATATGGCCACTCGCACCGCAATATCAATAAGGTCATCGGAAACACCCGGTGCATATGCAACCAGTTGGGCTATGTGTTCAGTAACGAGCATACGTCATTCGATAAGGAAGCGCATATTTCGATTTAAGTCTGCCATACATAAATCCCGTCTGTCAGCCAAGGTCAATATCCGGCAAACAGACGGGTTATTATGTAACAAATTTATGGTTGACTATTGAAGTCGTGGCTTCACCAACTTCCCGTCGATACCGCATGTTTCCAGAACCGCGGTATTTTCTTTGTTGAAGGCGATCAGGCATGACGGCGCTCCGGCCGTACCACCCTGTTCCCCCGTAACATGGTAAAAACTGAGCCGTCCCTTGATAAAGAGTATTGAATCGGCGTTTGGGAATATCAGTTCGTGGAACAGGCGCGTGTCCGTGCGGGCAAAAGTGAGCGCGACGGCATTCCTGTGTTCGACACACCTGCGGATAAACCGGACAATCAGTGCAGTGTCATAGGGAGGATTGCAGAACACACGTCCGAACCAGGGTTGTTGCAGGCCGTCATCCTCAATGGTATAGTGATGTCGCGCCGTATCCCATGGGCGGTTTACGGGCGAACACGGATCCAAATCGAACGGCCCCAGCCTCCGAAGCAGGCAGGGAGGCGTGAGCCATTCGTTCTTTCCGGTAGAAGATTTCCCCTCGAAAGTTACATCCATGACAGCTTAGATTGTATCACCCGAGCCGATTTGGATATCGAACGGGTTGAGATCGAATTCATGGGTGATATTGGTATCATCCTGCTGTGACTCGAGACAATCCTCCGTGAAGATGCAACCTTTGAGCGTTACGGTCGTCGTTGTCCAGTCCTCGCCGGCCATCGGGTTGGCAAAGCTGATAATCAGGTCGAACTCGCCGATTTCGAGCAGCGAGCCGTACACCGAACGCAACAGCTGTTGCGTGGCATAGTCCATCGTGATGCTCGCCGTATAGGTAATGTTCCCGAACCCCCTCGACACCGGCCGTCCTCCCATGCCGTAGTTACTTTCGACCTTGCGCTTCTTCGACCATTTGATGGCCGACACGCCTTCAAGGGTCGTGGAACCTTCATCGATTCCCAGGGCGGTCGATGACAGGGTTATCATCGACCACGAGTATGCTACATTGTTGATTATTGCCATATGCTATGTCTTATTTGCGGTTAATGACAGTCCTTCCTCTACATAAATCTTCACGGCCACGCCCACCGGGACAAGGACATAGGAGATGCGCAGCGTGTCGTCCACCAACACGTTCTGGTTCGGGTCGATAGTGACGGCGTATCCTGAAATTTCCTGCGCCGCCTGCATCTTGGCCAGTATATCCCCGATGAGTGTCTTGAAAGCTGTAATCTTCGACGGGGCGAGGAACCCGGTTGAAGGATTGACCATCAGCGGTGAGTTCACATACGGCAGCAGGGCTGCACGCACGGCACGGCGGCTCTTGTTGATGGTGCGGTTCCGGGCAATGGTACGGAAATCCCCATGTGAGCATGTCTGGTCTTTCGAGATGTAGATCCCGTTCTCGCGGCCGGCATACTTGATGGGAAAAATATACCCCTTAT
Organism: Alistipes intestinihominis; assembly: GCF_040095975.1. NCBI lineage: Bacteria > Pseudomonadati > Bacteroidota > Bacteroidia > Bacteroidales > Rikenellaceae > Alistipes > Alistipes intestinihominis. Next base: position 18,257 of record NZ_JBBMFL010000019.1, on the reverse strand, counting down.
CGTCGAGTTCGTCCAGCAGTGACGGGGAGAGTGACTCGTACCGGTTCAGGCTGAGGAAGTTCTCCTCTGCCTCGTCGAGGTTGATGTCCCCGAACCCCAACTCTATTTCCTGGAAATCGTCCGCGAAGAGATTGAACTGCTTGACCCATGCGATGGATTCGTGCACGTTGGCCTTTGCTATGGCTCCCATAACCGCTCCCAAAAATCCCACGGGCGTATGGTTCCTGTTGCACATCTGCATCGTGGAGATCTTTTCGTGATGCGCCTGGCCGAATATACAGCTGATACGGCTTGATTCACAGATGCATGAAGGTATTTTATTCAGGTCAATCTGACGCCCCTCAGTCGTATCCGCCCCCGTATTGGAAGGATTGGCGGAAAGGATGAGCGAGAGCGGCTGGTTCTGCTCCGCAAGCCCCACGGCCACGTCGTTGAGCCCCTTTACCAGATTGAGGTTGTATTGTTCCGATGCGCCGTTCGCTTTCCACAGCGGCTGTTCCGTCCATATGCCTATCTGGTTGATCATACCCCCGGCAGCACGCTGCATGATTTCCAGCGCATCCCAGTTCGCCGAACAGTCCGCGAACATCACGTAGAGTTTTCCTGAACCGCCCGGATTGCCGGACATGCGGAAAAATTCACGGATATGGTATGCCGGGATGCCGTGCAGGAAATTGACATTCATCTCCTCCTCGTCGGTTGCCTCCACACGTTCGATGATACCGAAGTCGTTCACGGCGGACTTGAACGAGGTGATGTAGCAGACATCGCCAGGCTTGAGCCTGGTCTCATTGGTTTTACCATACCCCTCCGTGAAAAGCGTCGGCTGGAGGGACACGTCGAACAGCAGTCCCGTCACCTTCTCGCCCGACGAGCCGGTATCGTAAGGAATATTGCCGTCCACATCCTTGATAAATACATTACCGAGTGCCATTATGATTTCTTTTTAAGTTCGTTGTAGAAAGGATTCCTGTAGAGTACGGCCTTGCCCCTGATGGCGGCCGCCGTGTCCGGCGCATAGGTTCCTCCGTGCGTGTCGATGTACAGCGACGGATATGCCGGGAACTTTTTCAACAGGGACAGGATGTGAGGCTCTGTCGTCTCCTCCGACCCTGCATTCCCTTTCCCCGCGGTCTTGGCCGGCAGCCTGTCTTCAGTCTCGCCGCCTGTCCCGAGGTTTTCCGATGCCGTTTCCGGAACGGGCACCGCCTGAGCCTCCGGTGCAGGAATATTATTGTTGTCTGTCTGCGGAGTTTCCTCCGTGTTGATTTTCTTTGCCATAACAGTAGAATGAAAATGGGGAACGGGGCCTTGCCTCCGCTCCCCGGGTGGATATTGAGAATGAAGAAAGGTGTGTTATTCGCTCTTCTTGTAGGCGGTATGGACCACGATCTCCGCCGGGCGGACGATGTTCACGTCCATTTTCATGCGCATCTGGAAAAAGAACAGCTCGGAGTTGGCCTGCAGACGGTCGATTTTCAGGATGTCCGTGTCGTTCGCGTAATCCACCCCCATCCACAGGTTGGAGTCCATGCCGGTGGAGAACTCGCCGAGCACCATCGTGTGTTCGGGGATTCCCACGACCGGGACGATGCGCTTGCCCTTGAAGCGATAGCGGTTGACCTCGGTATTCTCGGAATACTTGACCTGCTTGTCCGAGATATATTGGTCATACGCGTCCCAGGCGTCCCATCCGACCACAAAGGTCAGAGATGTCTTCTTTCGGATCTGCTTCGGACATTTCCTCCACATCGCATAGAGCGCCGCCTCCACCGCGGCCCCGTCCGTCAGCTCGGTCGTTCCCGAAATGATGCACTGCCCTCCGGCAACCACCTCGGCATCGGAGGAGTTCACATTGTCGAGGATCCGTTTGATGACCCCGTCAAAATATTTCTCCTTGTTGGCTCCGATTTTCGTGCAGCCTTCCGGTGCGGTAATCTTGGCCACCGTCTCTCCTCCGCGGGCGGAAGTCCAGATGGCGTTTCCGATATACTCGTTTTTCTTGTCCATAAGGAGACGGAGCATCGTCGCCTGGATTTTCGGGTCGAGCTCGCGGAACACGAGATTGCCTTCCGGCTGCGCGAAACGCCAGTACTTCTCGTAGTCCCTCGGGTTAAACTCGAGATAGACCATAAAATCGGACGGCTCAAGATGGCGTTCGGTGAACTGGTACTCGTTCGTGCCGTCATCGCCCTTGGCTCCGTGGATGGGTTGTGGGGTCGGCACGTTGTCCTGGATAATGTTGCCCAGCTTGATGGCAGGAAGCGTATAGCGGTGCTGGATGCCCGTCTTGATATGAATCAGTCCCTCGCGGACTGTATCATTGCCCTGCACGGTATAGGTCAGCAAGTCCTCAAGTACTTCGCCGCTATACCCGTTTTGAAGAAAGTTTACTGTATCAGCCATTGTCGTTTTAAGTTTTCCGTTGAAGAATGAAACTCGGCCGACTGGCGGATACCTGCTGTTTCCGCGCGAGACACTGCGGTCTCCGGCATGTCAGTTAAAATCGGGCGGACGCCCGCGGATAGTCTGTCAGAGCTTTCGGAACTTGAAATCCGCACCGACCACTTCCGCCACCTTCTCGGCCATCAGCTGTTCGGCGGTCTTTGTCGCTTCCGCCGTGGCCTGGATGTTGGCAGGGTCATCGGCGATTTCCTTCGAGATTTTCTCCCGCGCGGGAATGGAAGCCAGCGTGCTTTCCGCCAACTCGAAGTTGGAACCGGCCATCTCCACCCACTGCGTTTTCGCCTCACGGTCAATCTTGCCTTCTGCAATGGCATTCTCCACCAATGTCTCGATACGGGAAGCCTGCTCGTCCTTCTCTTTCTGCTCGTAGGCGGAAAGGCGTGCCGTCGCTGCGGCCAGGTCTGTCTGCAAGTTCCGGATGGAGGCGTCTTTTCCGGCGATGACGGTCTGCGCGTCGCTCAGTGATTTCTGTATTTCTCTGTATTTGGGTTCCATCGCGGCCAGTTCAGAGATACGTGCCATCACGTCCTTGACCTCACCGTCCTTCATGCCCAGCGAGGCTGCAATCGCCCCGTACTCAAAGCCTTGTGTCTTGTTTTCGTTTGCCATATCGTTTTCCGTTTCTGTAAGAGTAGGTTCAATGCCTTTGAAAGGTTTATTTCCCGCGCTGACACGGCTCATCAGTTCCTGGATGGCGGCCGTATCGGTCAATCCTTCTATCTCGTCATGCACTTTACGGCAAAGCTGCTTCGAGGTATGGATGACATGCTCCGCAGGTATGATGCCGGCCTTGACGGCAGCCTGTGCGTCGAAATAGGTCCCGTCCTTTCCTGCCTGTCCGTCCATGATGGCCCGCACATGCTCCGCTTTCAGGCCGAACCGTTTCCGGTAAATCGTCTCGATCTGTTTGGTAAAAGCCGTTACCATGTCCGACGGTTCCCCTCCGTCATCGTCCGGCAACATCGGGTTATGAATCATCAGTATGGCATAATCACGCATGAGAGAACGCTTGCCCGCCGCCCAGATGATGGAGGCCATCGATGCCGCGACCCCTTCGATGATACATTCCGTATCCACCGTGGCATTGGCGATGGTGGAATAGGTGGACATGCCGTAAAGGACACTGCCGCCCTCCGAGTTGATCAACACACGGATACAGGAGGGACGGATGATATTTTCCAAAAAGTCGAACTCGTCATTGAAACGTGAGGTCGTCTCTTCCGTCACGCGACCGAAGAAACGGATAACAGCCGGCTGGCCTGCCTTCGCCTCTCCGACGACATATTGAAGTGTGTTCATATCCATATGCAAGGGTTATTTGAACAAGAGTAGGCGGTGGGAAAAGAAAAGGTTTTGCACTGCTATTTATGGAAGTGGAAATATGAGAATCCATCCATTTATGGAAATGCGATTATCTTTACAGTATAATAGATTGTTCAAATTACAGACCGGTTGCAACTATTTGTATCAAGACCGGCATGCTGAACATTCTAAATTCAGCAAGTACAGAAAATGTATCATGAGTCTTGTATTATCTGCTGATTCATGTCTGTTTATACGCAGTGCGGATAAATCTCCTGCATGGATTTCAATTTTTCGATCCGGTATCCGAAAAACCAGATACTTCGTCATGTTCCGGACGCGGATGGAAGCCGTGTCCGCCGCTGTCATGTTGCGGCGCATCGCTGTGTTGGGTGAACGGGGGCATGACCACATACCTTTTTACCCAGTCCCTGTATTTCCACGCGGAAGATTCCCTGAACCATACCTCGTAGTCTATCCAGTACGCCTGCAACATATTGGTTGAAAGCGGCATGTCGAAATAGGTCAGGTTGCACCGCTCGCTCAGCGCCGGCTCATGGTTCTTGGCATCCTGTATGGCTACATTGAGCCGCTGGAAGACCAGAAACGCCTCGCATTCCTTGTCTTCGTCCGCATTGTTGAGCGTATTCAGGATAAACCGCACGCGCATGGTGGCGCGTCCCTCACCGATACGCTGTTGCTGTACCAGGTACCTCACGTTGATAAAGTGGATGAACACGGCAGGGAACACAGTCTCATACTCCGTGTTATCGTCACGAACAATGCGGGCGAACTGGCCGTTGTCGATAGCGACGGTTTTGAACAGGGGCGGCGACAACGGGTCGTCCGGATTCTCCCGCAGGGTCAGGACAGCCCGCTTAACGGCCCGGTATATCTCCACGAAAGGGTTCGCGGAAACTTCTTCAGGCAGGCTCTCCGCCGGTGCCGACGGTTGTGCGGGCTGTGGTGCGGGGTGTTTGTCTTTTATCATAGCGGCTGGTGTGGAAATCCTTTAAAAATCATATCTATGAAATGGACGGCGATATAGTCGTCCGTTTTCGGTGAGAATCCGATGAACTGCCGGTGTACGGGACGGCGCGTGGAATACTGGTTTACCGTGTACAGCCCGAACTTCGGATCGGTATTGTGTATGGCGGCATAATGCCCGTAACGCTCCTTGCTGCGTCCCCGCTTGCCCTTGACTGGAAAGCTCTTTTCCGTAGTCCACATGCAATACCTGGCGCCTTTCCGGAAGATGCGCGTACGGTCCGAACGCCGTCCCACTATGTCTGTCCGGCCGGCTTCCGACTGTATGCTCCGGGCCAGAGTCCCCGTATCGTTCATGAGAGGATGGGTGAACCTCTTTCCCCATTTGGAGGTACGAGGCGCCCATTTGCTACCGTTGAATCCCCCCGAAGCGAATGAGGACAGGAACTGCTGCCTGGTATAGTCACCGGCAGCAGTTGCGAAGTCGAATACGTTGAACTCTAGCCGGCTGGCCATGACGCGCGTACTGGTCCTGCTTACCCAGTGGCTGCAAAACTCATCAAGCGTTATCTTGGGCATAGGCGAACTTTCCTTTAATGCGTTTCACAATATCATTCATGTAACCCGGAAGCGGGACGGAGAAATAGCGGTGCGCATCGGAAAAGATACGCCCGCCGGTTGCCAGGCTCTCCCGGAAGACCGGATCCACCTTTTCCAGATAGTCTCCCTTATCCGGCAAAGCCGCCCGGACAGCGGCGAACCCCTCCGCGACCAGAAAGCAGCGGCATCCCCATTCGATCGGCGGTATCAGTTCCGGAGGAAACTCGGATTTGCGGAAGGAAATCCCTTCCAATGAAAGATGCCAGGCACGTACCCGTTCATCGCCTTGTGTCATGTAGGTAAGCACGGTATCCATATCCACCGCCATCCACCATGCGGCCATCGAGGCCGCGAAGAATACCTGGTTGTTCTCTTCCTCCGCATGGACGAGGTTATACCTGCGGCATATCTTTTCGTGTGCTTCCATGTCCTGTTCATCCGCTGTCTCGGGCAGTTCCCCGAGCATGGAATACTCCTCTGCCGCGGCAAAATCCACCAGGTTGTCTATGGCTGCAATCAGGATGTCACGCTGCTGCCGTTCCCTCTCTGTTGTAAAGGAGTTGTGATTTTTCAGTATCTCCAATGCCCGGTCCATGTCGATTCGCAGACCTGTCAGCGCACGGTCTATGAGGAAAGAGGCACGCAGGGTGATGATGTCCTCTATAATGTCGAGACGTTCCGCGCTGTTCTCCCAATAGAGGATCAGCCTGCGGAATGCATCGAAAATGACACGATACTCCTTTTCCGTATCGGATTCCGTGGTTGCAGATGCCCTGACAGCTCTGAACGGAGCGTTGTCCGGGAGCGGAAGACGGGCTTCTATTCCGCTCCCCGCAGAAAATTTCCGACCTTCGCCCCCCGGGGGCGTCCGTAACGCCGGAAATACTCCTCGTCCGACATGATGCCCCGGTCGTTGTGGCTGAGACCGGATGAGCCGCCTTCGGCTCCGAAACCTAATCCCGGGATAACATTGAGCTGCCGGCCCACATTGATACCGAACTCTTTCTCGATCTCATCGGCCGCCACTTCATATTTGTCCGTGATCAGCGAATAGAGCTTGATGCGGTCCTCGTTGCTCATCTCTATCCGGTTCGAATACCGGAACTCCAATCCTCCGGGGATATACCCGATAGCCACCAGGCGGGGGATTATCTCCTCGTTCATGATGTTTTCGATATACCGACGGTAGACTTCGATACGGTCGCGGAAAATGTCCTGGTGTGCTTTCGTGGAACCCACGTACGACTGCATCCCTCCGGCCATCGACTCGGAGCCGAGCACGAGGTTGGCAACTTCCTTGTTCACAAACTCGATAAGCCCGGTATATATCTTTTCCGAGTTGGACATGGTGAATGTCTTGATATCGACCTCGTCCTCAATGCCGGTAACCACCACCTTGTTCTGTGCCGCGTTGGCTATCTCGTTAGCCAGCCTCTTGCGGTCGGCATTGCTCTCGCTGACCGTCTTTCCGTGGATAATCGGCTGTCCGTAAGTATGGGAAAAGTTCACATAGTTGGCCACCGTGAATTTCTTGGCCAGTATCAAAGGGGTCGTGGCGGAAAAAAGTCCCAAGTCGCCGGAGTTTACCAGTACATAACAACGGTAATATGCCGGGTCATGTAAATCCCAATGCGGCTCCCACAGTCCCTGCCGCTTCAGTACCGTTTTCTGGTCCGGTAACACATTACGCCGTTCGATGATGTTGACTTCCGCCAGCCTGCCCGTTCTGGGGTCAGTATGCGGCATGATTTCAAGCAGGGTGTACCCGTAGAGTTTGGATTCCACTATGCCCTTGATTATCTTGTCGAACTGCGAACCCTGTATCTTCAGGGAGTTCGCCACGTCCTTGATGTATTTTCCCTTTTCGTTTACACGGGCAAGCATATAGCGGTCGCCGAGAATCTGGCTTTCCAGTGTCTCGACAACGGAACGTATATGAGCGTCCTGTTGCAGGCAGGCTTCATACAGGTCAATGAGCCGGGCGCGGTCATCGAGAATATATCCCGAACCGGTATCCTGACGACATGAACGGTAGCGGTTGTTGCGCTCGATTTCGCGAACATACTCCTGAATTGTCTTTTTGGAGGTCTTAAAAATACTCTCCAAGAGTTCCCCGTTAAATGATTTGTCCGATGTAGCCATAATTTTTTTGTTTCTTGTTCAAAGAGTAGAGACAATCCTCAAGAGAGGTTTTTACGGCTAAAAGAATATATGGAGAACGGGACTCTTAATGCTTGATTTACAAACCGAAATATGCAACTTAAATATATAGATATTTCGGTTTTATTTGCGTTGTAAATATCTTATTATCAGTAATTAACAATTTATTAAAAGTGTAATTTATGTATATATTTATAGTGTATTTCATATTAAAAAGATATATCTTTGCACCACGTTAGATACAAATCCAAGAACAATGAAAAAGAGAACATGAAAGAAGAAAAGATTCCCTGCCGGATAATCCGGTACAGGGAGTTCCCCGATCTGCTTTTCGGAACGTTACGGGAAGACGGACCGGTCTATTTCGACGCGACACGCTTCATCCAGGCCAAAGGAGATGCACGCCGGCATAATGTCCGTGATTTCCGTGTCGCTTTCCATCACTGGGCAACGGCGTTGGCAGACGCCTACGGAATAGACAGGGAAAAGATGATCATCCGTGACGAGGCGTCGGGACACCTGTTAATTGATGAATGTCTGGCTCTATTATTTGTCGTTTACATCGATCCCGCGTTCGGTGTCTACCTTCTGGAGCGCGTGGACGAACTGCTGTCCGGTGGATTTACGGTTTCAGACACTTGGCTGGTACAGGCTGCCGGTCTTAGATTTACAAAGGAGGAATTAACGCAAATTTTAGAACAACATGAGACGCAGCACATTTAAACGACCCAAGATGGTGCTCATCTTCAACGGGGCACAGGTTCTTGTAGCGGTCACGCGCTCGCTGCACAGCGCGGCGGAATTGACAAAAGGCAACTTGCAGGCTATCTCATTCTGTTGCACGGGCAAGTATGTATGCAGCGGCGGACTCTATTTCAGGCATCTGCATCCGGATGTGGAAATCGAGCTGGCCGACCTCGGCACACTGATGCTGAAAGATTATGACGCCCTTTGCGGCGAGAAACGCACGTACTATCCGGTGCGCAAGATGGCACATAAGAGAGCCTTGCTTGAAAACAAACGTAAGTCTGATAACCAAAAGAAAGGAGGAAATACCTATGAGGGAAAATAGGAATGTTCCGTTCCGGGACTGGAACATAAGGGTTTCCCGGAACCATAACGGCCAGCTCCATATCTGCGCCGTGGATATATGCGATATACTCAAGCGGGACGAACTGCTTGAAAACGGCGCCATCGCCCGTGTTTGCCCGACGGCATTGAAAATCAGTTTCCGGAAAAACGGCAGGGAACAGTGGGGTTTCCGTCCCATCGATATGCGTCGGCTTTTACAACTGGTACGCAAGGAGACTATTATACCCCGTGACCTGCTTGATGAATTGGAAGTGTGGGGCAACAAGCTTCTGGAACTGGAAGCCGGGGAGCTGCACGCCGTCCCGCAGGACGACATCGTCATGCACTTCGAGGAAGGGTTCCCCGTCACGTTCCGGCGTGTCGGCGACAAGCTGATGGTCAACGCCACGCAGATCACGATGCACTTCGGGAAAATCCCGTCTGAATGGCTACGCATCGCTTCCACGGATATGCTCCGCAGGGAAATGGCCGGCAACGGACATACCGGGAAATACGAGTCGCAAGTCTTCACCACACGGGGGCGGGGGCACGGTGCGACCTGGTTGGAATCACCGCTTGTCATACCGTTGGCCAGATGGATCGCCCCTGACCTGTCTTTGGCGGAATGGTTGGGCGAGGCTATCGGCAAACTCTCCGTGAAACGAGGGAAGACAATCGTACGCGAACGCCCCAGGGTGGCGGCACCCGGTCTGCCCTGTATGGATTGTCCCATGCCGCAGGATATGGAATCGGCGACGAGACTGATTCTGGAACTGCGGAAGGTGGTGAGTGAATCCCTGCCGAAAATCGTATTCTACGAGGAGTTTATCGAGAACAGGGACTGGTTCAAGAGCACGCGCATCGCTGACGAACTCGGCATATCGCCGCGACAGTTGCACCAGTTCCTTGCCGAAGAGGGCATCTGCAAGTACGAGAAGCGGCAATGGGTGGTCTTTCCTTCCTGCCGGGCCTGGCAATGCGATGTGCCTTACACGTGGGAGAACAGCCGGGGCAAGGTATATACTTTCGGATCCACCAAACGATGGACACAGGCCGGACGGGAGTGTATCATAGAACTGTGGCGCAAGAGGAACCCTGAATACTGCCCACCGGGTGCATAGCGATGGAAACGGCATTACAGCGGATCATCCGCAAGACAGGAAGACGGCCGGTAGAGTGCCGTTGCCGTCTGTGCAGGCAGCAATGCCGGATACCGTGCCTCGGTACGCCGGAAGACATCCTCCGGTTGCTGAAAGCCGGATACAGGGAGCGTCTTGCACCCACTCGGTGGGCGGTAGGCCTGCTGTTGGGAAAAATCCCGTATATCGTGCCGATGGTACAGGCGAAACAGGAAGCAGGCGGGTGCACGTTCTTTCAGGACGGACTGTGTGAACTGCACGCGGCAGGGCTCAAGCCCACTGAAGGCAGGTTGTCGCACCATACCATCACCATGGAGAACCTGAAGTTCGGAATGTCGCTCTCGTGGAACGTGGCCAAAGAATGGCTGGACGAGCGGAACTTCGACACGATACGGGAGATTGTCCGGATAATGGGAAAATAGATGAGGGACGGTTTCATGAATGAAGTATCAGTATAACCGGTTGATTCCTCCTTTGCCGATTTCATGGAACCGCCTCTTATTAATTCATACCATTTGCAAACAGTTCGTATTAGTCGCGGCTATCCTTTATCAGGAAAACATTTAAACGCGAATGATATGAAACTGAAAAGCAGAATGACCGTCGGGGAGATGTCGGAACACCTGACGGAACATACCGGCAAGTTCGCCAACCGCGTATCCGTGGGGCGTTACGCCAAAAAACTGGGATACGCCGTGTATAAACCGATGATAAACGGCAGGATATGCCAGTTCTATGTCAATCCGTCGATTAAGGATGACGGGGAAGCGGAAACATTACGGACGAACGAACGCGAAAACGGACATGAAAGGGAATGACGACAAAAGGCAACACGTGATACCGTTTATGAAATGCTTCACCGGGCTGGTCGGCGCGTTCACCCCGGAAGAGGTCATCTTCATGCTGTACATGGCAGACCGTACACGCCTGCGTGAAAAAGGTTACGACACCTTGCGCAGCAAGCGGTACTACATGGAGAACATGGAGATGGGTTCGCGGATTTTCGACAAGTGCGTGGAAAAGACAACGCGTATGGGATTGCTTGAACGGGTGCCGGTCAGCGGGATGTACGATTACCTGTGGCACATGGATTCCTACAACCGGCTTGTAGGGATATTGGCGGAACTTGGAAATCCTTTTTCTACCAGGGCATTCTGTCATCGGATGTTCGATGTGGAAAAAAGGACCGTGGCATCCGTCTCTGACGAAGAGGTCAGCCAATGGAAAGAGAGACACCGAAAAGTTTGAGCGTATCTGTCCACGGAACGTAAATGAATAAAAACAGACGGCATCGTTGTGATTTGCCGTCTGTTTTTGTGTTTTTGCGACATAAAATCCGATAAAACCGGAAGGAGGTGGTAGCCGGGTACAATATTATCCGGGCAAACGACAGAATATGCTAAATATACTTATTCAGTTCTTCCACAAGAAGATGCACCGTTGTCGAAGATTCCGCTTGTGCCGGCGGTATTCCCTCCATTCGGCGCAATACGGCTTTTGCGTTCGTGATGGCCTGAGCCTGTTTACCGCCCAGCTCCCTGAAAACACGACCGCCTGTACCGGCTTCCTTGTTGTAGGAGAAGCCCAACAAGCCGGATAGCTTTGTTTCATATTGATTTCTGTGCATCGGGCCTTGTACCAGGTTATAGTGCAGCAAGAACCAATACTCGAAAGCCTGGTTGCTGTATGCCACCCTCATGCCACCGGCTTCCGCCATACCGATAGCCCGGTTGAAATCCCGATCGGGAAAGTCATCCTTGTCAAATACCACCCAGCACTGGTCATACTCGCGTCCTTTCTTCCGCTCTTCTTCTTTCATCCGTAAAGCCTTTTGGACAAGACCTACCGTATTGAGTCCCTGGCCTACCGCTTTAATATTGGCGGAGGTCAGGCGAAACGCATTGAAATAATCCGGTTCCGTATTTACCCCCTCGCAGATGATCAGGAAGGATTGTTTGACCTCACGGACAAAACTGATACGCCTGAGTGTCCGTGCCGCGCGTGGATCACGCTTGTTCGTCCGTGCTGCCATATTCTTCCTCCCTCAGGTCAAATAACCGTTCAAACTGGCCGATGACAGGGATACCGCCATATTTCCCCATCAGGTACTCCTTTTCGAAAGGTGCACTGTTGCGAACCTTGTATTCCGCCAACGAATAGAGTTCCGAGGCTCCAAACGAATCTTTCTGTGTAAACCAGATCTGATCCCTGCGGAACAGGCTTGCATTAAGCAGGTTGGTGTCATGTGTCGTGAAAATCAACTGTGCATTCCTGGGATTTGTCACTCTGGAATTGAACAGCCCGATGATGCGACTGGTCAACAGAGGGTGCATTTTCGAGTCGAACTCGTCGACAACCAGCCTTTTGCCATGATCCAACGCGTCGATTATAGGATAAGCCAGCGAGAAGTATTTGATCGTACCCTCCGACTCGTTTACGCGGAACGGGAAAGTGACCGTCTTCGTGGCGTTGCCCTCCTCGTCATATTGCTGGTGTGAACTGATGACTGTATTGTCAACCTTGCGTATGTCGTCGATTCCGAAGTCTGCAAACCGGGCAAACTCCACAATACGCCTTTTCATGGACGGATCATCGATCTGGGCTATCGCCATTTCCCAAATCCGCTCGTCGCTGCTGCCAAGAACAATCGTGGTGTTGGCCAACCATCCCATGATTTCCACCGAGACGCTTTCGTTGAACTGTGCTGCCACGGAAAGAAGCAGCGCATTGTCGCGCACCATTTTTTTGGCGACAACCTCTTTGCCGACCGAAAATTTGGGATGCAGTTCATACTCATCGCCGTCACGCAGGAACAGTTCCACCTCCTTTGCCTTGCGCTTGTTGCCCTTTTGATAAAGCCACTCCCGGTGTACACGTTTTTCATCGACTTCAAACCCATAGCGGTATTGGACCGTTTCGTCGGCAAAGACCGCCTCAAAATAACTGGGCTCCTGTTCCGTCCTCCGGTTGAGACGGAAACTTTCCACCCGTATGCTTTCGCCGGACTGCACGCCTTTGGAGGAATTGATGACAAACCATTTGAAGAAATCGAGCGCTTTGACTAGATTCGATTTCCCGCTGGCATTGGCCCCGTAGATGACCGCACTCTTCAGCAAAGAGAGGTTCGTACCTTCAAGCTCAAAAACAATCTCATCGGACCGGGTCTGTTTTTCTTTCAGCGCGGAAGCAGCCAAAGACAAGGTCGCCGGCTCCTTGAACGAAAGGAAATTTTCGACTGTGAACTGAATAATCATATTATATCGCAGTTATATGTAAATTTTATGCAAATATAGGGGATATTTTTCATATATAGATGTTTTATCGGATCTCTTTTTGCGGTTATTTTCCTGCACGTGAAAATCAGACCGTTTTCGTTCTTGCAATGCTGCCCTGCAAAAGGCGACTGCAATTTTCCGAAGCGGCAACATCGGCTTGCGATTCATGCTCCCGATAGTGGAATTTGGGTGGAAAGACGCGAAATTCGCCACATCTTTCCCCTCAATGTGGTACAAATGTACCGTGTATCTGACAGGAGGGGTGTTACAAATGTAGCAACAATACTATAAGTAGTATTATACAAGAAGAAAGAAGAAAGATGTACTTTTTTCTTTGACGCAAAGAAAAAAGATACCAAAAAAGAAACAAATCATGACAGACGGCACGCCGTCTGTTTTTTTGTTTTTTTGAATCGGAAAGTGTTGAAAACGGATAAGATGAGGATTAAAGGACCACTTCCTCCCCAGATACAAGAGAGAGAAACAGAACGAATACCTTATACCGTCACCCTCTTACCGTCTGGCATCCTTGTCGCGGTTCAGCCTTACGACAGAGCGCACGCAGTCACGTACCAGTTCGGCATCCCTCCGCTCCATGAAATAGTTCCCGCATTCCAACCGTTTCCTGTCCGCCGGCCTGTTGTTGTCCCTGCATTCACGGATTTCCAGTATGTCATTCAGGTAATAGTACTTGTCACCGCGTCTGACACGTGTTGCCAGCCGTTCGAGTTCCTTCAGCCGTCCGTTCCATGCAAGCCCTTTCTGGCGTAGAGCATCGGAAAGCCTGCTACGGCCACTGGTTCCGATAGGCAGTATCTGGAGATTCACCGCGTACCCGACTGTTTCATGCAGGGAATAGCGCAGGCTCCCGTCTTCGTCCAGCAGGCAATACAGCACAACACGTCCTTTTGCGTCGATTTCCTTGAAAGCCCCCAGTATTACATGCTCATCCAGGATACTGAGTTTTACCAACTGTCCGTCTTTGGGAGCATAGAGAGATTCCGAACATACACCCCGGCGCTTGTCCCATGCAAGATGGCCTTCGTTCAGCAGGCGTTGGAGGGCAATCTTTTGCTCTGCGCTCGCTTCCCGGCAATCATTCAGAAACATGACCGCGTCATCGGTAACGAGTTCTTTGCCCGCAGTCATCCTTACCGGAACCGACACGCAATTACCCGTGACATCTCCCACAAGTCCGGTTTCCGATGTCCCACCGTTGAAGACGACCATTCCCTTGCGAATGGACGACCCACCCGTGCTGTCTTTCGGAATACTCCCGATTTTCTTCTTATGATATGATTCCATTCTTTCGATTCTTTATCCAGATATTTCCTGTAACAGCAAAATGCCATACTTCATACATAAGTGGATACAATACGGCAAATATACGTATAATTCACCAAAAAGGCAGGTAACTGAACCCCATTTCTTCTGCATTTCCACGGTTTCCTGTATAAAGTCACAAAAACCGTACAAATAAGTCGGAATCCATGTGGATAGCTTCGTTCTGTATATTCTATATGATTAAGGAACAAAACATTACAAGATTGTCCGATTGTGAAAAGCATATCCGAACATACTGAATGACAGGAATACACATCCTCCTTTTCCGTCGTCCAATCCGGTTAAGAACAGTCAATATACCGACGTGTCTCTATATATTTTTTGATACGTTTTCAGCGTATCTAAAAAACAGCTTCAAGCCGGAACCCGGAAATCGTGCAGAAAGTCTGTACACCCGTGAAAATTGAAAGGACAGGCATCCACAAATGAGAATATTTCAAAAATATGGGACATGGTGAACACCAGCACCTTAAGCAACCATGATAAATACAAGTACTTTACTGTATATTTTTTGATACCTGCTTACAGTTTCAATCCGAAAGCCGCATTTTGAGCCGTTTTGGAAAACCGGACTTGAAAAAACGGCCCGAGGACAGAGACCGAATCCGCACCCGAGGGTACACCCTCCCCAATCTTTTTATTTTTATTACACCATTGAATATCAATAATTTATTAGGTTTACTTTTGTATAAAGTAAGCCTAAAAACGTCTTTTACATTATCTTTGCTTACAAATTGAAAGTAAAAAAATCTTTTCAGTCCTATTTTATCCATTTTAAGCAGCTAATAATCTGATAATCAATAGACAAAACTGATTTTGATTTTATACATACGTTGAAACGGGGCTTTTTTGATTTTTGCAAAGGAAAAATTTTTTTCAAAGAAAATCATTTTTTCTATTTTATTGATATTCAACTATTTACAAATTCACTTCGCGCGCGTGCGTTCCATATTCGCAAAAAGGCTGTTTTTGGAACGTTCCAAATTTTTTTTCTCAAAAAGTTTTGCAGTTCTGAAAAACGGTTTTATAATAGTCATGTACTCGAAAGCCAAACAAACGGCAAACAAGTACGGAGAAAAACGAATAAAAAAATAGATAGTAAAAAACAGAATTAAAAAACAGAAAAGCAAAGACCGCCGAGAGCGAGAAACAAAAAGCCCTTTTTGTGGGAAACCTATTTTTGAGGCTTGGAAAATCAAAAATTCGCCTGTTCGCTTTGGAGCGATTAAATAGGGTGTTAAATAACCACACCGAGCAGGACTACAGACCAATGTAGCAAGTTGGAACGGCTAAAAACGTGTTTTTAGTCCGCATACGCAAAGCACGCAAATTTGGGAGTGCGAGAGTTGTATGGAAAAAGGACGTGTAAGAATAATGCCATAATTGCGCCCTTGTGCGCTCGGAATAAAATGCACGATAGCGGTAAAAACTATCCGCATAGAGGACGCTGGTAAATGTATATGCCAATGCTATACCCAATACCCAGCTCGGTGGTAACGCCTAAATGCCTCACCTTACAGTTAGCTGCCGGATTGGGAAAGATCCGGGACGTGCCAGAGAAGCGTCTTGCCGAAATTGGAGTAAAGCAGCGCAGAGCCACGACACGAGTGATGCGTGAGTAAGCCGATACACGATATGCCGAAAATGCGCTCATTTGGATAGCCTGCTATGGGGTACGTTTTAAGTGCGACAAAGTTACGAAAAATTTTGCCGTGCAGGGTGAAATGCACGGCAAATTTTTGGGCGCGTGGCAGGAAATGCCACACTTTGCGCTATGGTGCAGAGTTCGGGGTTCGACTCCCCGAGTGCCCGCAATGCGTGATTTTGCGCAGTGTTTCTAAAATTTTATCATTATGGCAACTTCTAAATTGAACAAGGAACAGTATGCAAACATCGGTTCGTTTGCAGGTATCATGTTGGTTTACAACTCTACCAACAAGGACGGTGAACTCGTGCAGACGGCACAGCACTTTTTCGGTGCGGACTTTGAGCCTGCCGACAAGTCGGACAACGAGATTTTCCGTGTGATTAAAAACATGGTCGCAACTATGTGGCACACCATTGCGGAGGAAAAGAAACTGCGTGCCGATGCCGACGGCATACGCTCGAAATTCCGTGCCACAACCCCTGCGGAAATCATCATCTGCGAGAAGTCGGGAAATCGTATCAAGAAGTACGACCTTACCGACAGCGTTTGGGCGCGTATCGGTCTTGTGCCGACCAAAGTAGACCTCGAGAAGTCAAACCGTGATTTCCAAAAGACAATCCATGCCGCTGCAAAGGCTATCCGCAACGCCATGAATTTCGCCCCGAACCTCGCCAACCTCGAAAAGCCTGCCGAGAAAACGACCAAGACCGGCAAGGCTGAAAAGGTGGCGGAACAGCCTGCCGGAACGGTTGCCGATGAAAGCAAAAAGGCGGCATAAGGGCAACGGAGTAACTGAAACCTGCCCGAAAAAGGCAAAAGGACGGCAGGCAGCCCGCTGAACGTGTGGGACTGCCTGCCCTTTTCGTATCTGCCGTCGTAAGTGCGTGTTCTTGTGGCGTATGCCAAGAATACGCGCTTTTCATTTCGGGCGAAAGCAACTGTAACGTGATAGGCGAAAAGAATTTCCCGGCAAAAAACGGTGCCGGGACTGTACCTCCGCCGCAGGACGGGGAGTACACCGTGGACGACCTGAAGACCGCTCTGGAAGAGTCCGAGCGGTCGCTGCATGATGCCGTCTTCATAGCCCGCCAAGTGTGGGAGAAGGACTGCGATGCCGTGAAGTTCGACATCGACGACCTTGTGCAGATAGAATCGGCATTGCAGGAGATATGCAACATCACCGCCGGAATTGACAGCGGGGACGATGGCGAGTAACATGACGCGCATACGTGCTGCGGAAACTGCGGGGCGTGCGCGCTTTTTCGGGCATTGATATACACTGTGTCAGGATTGCACCCTGAAATGCCCGCACTTTTCTAAAATTCCCTCCGATATGACTTCCTTGCGCCGTGAGGCGTTGTGCCTACCTTGTATATAACACGGTTAAGCACGGTCTGGCGTTCTGCGGAACCGCCTGCCGTGCTTCCGCTGTTATCCTATGCGGGGAAGCGGAGAACGGATGTGCCAATAATAAAACGAATAAATATGATAGAAGTGTTTGACGCAAAGCGCACCCGCAGTTACGGGTGCTTTGCCAGTTTCAAGGCTGCCACCGATACGCTTGACAGCCTTGCCGCGACGGGACAGCTCGGAAGTGTGCCCGCTGTCAGCGTGGCGGCGTATTGCAGCGGCGTGTTACAACGGGAATATGAAGCGGTGTTTGTCGGTGGGAAATGGCGTGTGCCGAAATCTCCGAAAAGGCGGATGCCGGAAACGAGACCTGCCCGTGGGAGACGTCGGCGGAAATGGTGCAAGGAGTACGCTACGGCGGAGCTGATGTTCCGAGAAGGGTTTCCCGACCATTTGAACCGCAGTTATCCGCTCTCGGCGGACAGCCTGAGACGGTGCAACCGGAAATGCAGAATTTATATGCAATAATAAAAACGCAATGAGTATGAAAACATTAGCAGACGTGAAACGGAAAATGACGCTTGGCTCGAAGTGGCGGTGTGTCCGGCTGTTCGAGGGCGGAAAAGACCTCGGCGTGCGTGAGGTCGGGAAAGTGCAGGGTAATGCCGTGGCATTCCTCAAACCCGACGGGAAACTCTCGTGGCTATGGTGGCCAAAGGCAAAGGACGTGCAGGTGGAAGAAAACGCCTTCACCGTGCTCCAGAACGGAGTGCCCAAGCTCAAGTACATCTATGCCGGATAGGTGTTCCGGAAAAAATCATGCAAAATAATATGAATTAATAATCCCTATGTTTACAATCAGGGTAAGCCGCGATGATAGCGGATAAATGAAAAAGCTATCGAGATTTTGGTTAG
>NZ_JBBMFL010000018.1:0-84572 GCF_040095975.1 Alistipes intestinihominis | reverse complement strand
ACGGATTCCCACGCTCACTTCGTTCGCTCGGAATGACTTCTCCTACCCACGCAAGACGCCAGTTTAGGGGCGAGGGTTTGCCGGGAGGCTCTCTTCCGGTTCTACGCCCTCCCCGTCATTGCGAGGCAGCGCAGGTGCCGTGGCAATCCGATTGAATGCCGCGACCTCACAACGCTTCCAACGGATTCCCACGCTCACTTCGTTCGCTCGGAATGACCTCACCTACCCGCGTAAGACGTACCTGCCTAAGAGATCGGAGTGTTTTTGATTATCGCGGAGCAGATTTCGTCATAACGCAGTTCGTCCCGAACGGGACATACAGAAGTATTTCCCGTTCGGGACGGACAAGGCAGGGCGAAAGGTGCCCGTGAGAATCGAAAAAAAGCCTGCAAAATGCAGGCCCTTCCTCCGGCATCCGCCGGACTGAATCGCTATAACTCGATCACTCGCTCAGGATACGCATTGCGACATCGAGAATCGTCGTATCGTCCAACGTGACGACGCCCCCGTCCGGCCCCGGCTCGAAGTGCACGCCGACACACTCTTTCGACTCGTGTTTGCCGCCGAAATAGTTCCGGACCGTCTCCACGTCGATTCCCAATTCATCTGCAATGCGCTGCGAACTGCCGCTGGGCAGCCTGTC
Source organism: Alistipes intestinihominis (assembly GCF_040095975.1). Lineage (NCBI taxonomy): Bacteria > Pseudomonadati > Bacteroidota > Bacteroidia > Bacteroidales > Rikenellaceae > Alistipes > Alistipes intestinihominis. The sequence goes on along the minus strand of NZ_JBBMFL010000018.1, from coordinate 83,929 downwards.
CTTGATACGTCGCAACTCGTTAAATGTGATAATCATATCCCTTGAATTTTTGGTTGATGGTTCTGCACAACTAAGTTAGTACAATTTTGCGTAATTGCAAAATTTCTGCCTGAAAAAGTGCAATTAAAGTGAAACGCGCGCGAAAAAGAACGGAAGTCGCGCCGGAGCAAAAGAAAAACCCCGCCGAAGCAGGGTTTTCCATAGTCCGAAACCGTTGTGCGACACGCGGATCAATCCTCCGCCGGCTCGATGTAGAACTGGAAGATCAGCGGCGCGAAAGAGGGAATTTCCGTCGTCACGGTCGTCGTGGTCGTAGTCGTGCCCGTCGAACCGTAATCGTAGCCGTAGCCCCCGTAATAACCGCCGTAATAGCCTCCGTAGCCCAGACCGCCGTATCCGTAGTAATCGCCGTAATAACCGCCGTAAAGGCCGCTGTTGCCGTAATACAGCTGCGAATAGTTCAGGTAGTTCAGATAATCGTAATAGCTCGACGAATAACCGTTGCCCGACGACGAGGTGGTCGAGCTGCCGCTCTTGCCGGTCGTACCGTAGGCGTTGGTCGAGGTGGTGACGAAAGCCGCCCACTGGCCGTAGCGCAGGTTGGGCACCGTGTAGTAGAAAGCCGTGATCAGTCCGCCCTCCTCCGGCGTATAGGAGTACGCTTCGCCCTCGGAGGTCACCTCGCCGTAGATGATCTCCTTCACCTCGTCGATATTCGTATCGAAGATGAAGCCGTCGAGGAAACGGCCGATATACCAGATTTTGGCCGTACCGTCGAGTCCGACCGAATCCGATTCGAGTTTATCCACGCCCTCGTAGACCTTGTAGTCGTCGCCTTCGCCGTGGAAACGCTTCACAAGCGCTTCGGAGATCTCTTTCTCCAGATCGGAACCGTTATAAGGCTCGTAACCGACGTTATAAGGTTTGTTTGCGACATCATTTTCAGGATCGGCGAAATCGAACGTGAACTTGTCCCCTGCCAGCGTCTCGGCCGGATCGTACTTGACATTGACGTAGAGCTGCGCCACGGTGTCGCAGGCGCTCACCCACCGCTCGGCACGGTTGTAGGGATGTTTGGGGTCGTTGGGGTCGGTCGGGCGCTTTTCGGTGCCGTCCTCCCCGTCCTTGGTGTACATCACCATCCCGCCGTTGGACTTGGCGAAAGCATCGACCAGCGAACCTTCGGCCTCCAGCGGGTTCTTATCGATGCCGCAAATCTCCATCTCCATGATGAGGGGGCGCTTGGCGCTGAGCGAATATTGCCCCTCGTAACCGCCGTCGCCGCCCAGACCGCCCGAACCGACGACGCGCGAAGGCATATAGAGCCGCACCTTGGCGCCCTCGCGCAGCAGGAATTCCGGTTCGAGGTCGAATCCATCCTGCTCCTTTTTGAGTTTGATGTACTCCTCGCCGAGATGCAGCGTATTGCGCATGGCCAGGTAAGTGCCTTCGATCAGTCCGGAGTTCGCGGTGCCGCAGTAGCGGTAATAAGGCACGTAATGGGTGTATTTGGTGAAGGTCCCGAGCTGATAGGCTTCCGAAGCGCGGCGCGTGAGGGCGATGTTGCCGCTCAGGTCGCGGCCCGAGAAATCGAACTTCACCCAGCAGATCGTATCGTTCACCGGTTTGGCATCGGGATCGCCAGCCTCAAGCACATCGACGTAATAGCCGCCCTCGGTCTGGTAATTTTCCAGCAATTCGGGATGCTTCTGCGTCATATACGCTTCGAGGGCCTGGTCCTCGAACTTGTCGTACGACTCGGTCTGATCTTCGGCACAGGAGGACAGCAGCGCGATGCAGGCTGCCGGGAGGTACAGAAAACGGGTGATCAATTTCATATTTCGTTAAACGGTTCTTTTTTCGGGTTCGTTCATTCGACGGATTCGACCGTGAAATACCACGCGACCGGGCTTTCCCGCGGGATCGTCGTGAAATATTTGTCGCCGAAAGCCTCGTTGTAGGTCATGTACGCCTCTACCTCGTCCCCGGCACGACAACCAAGTAACGCATGCCGGAGTCCTTTTAGTATGTCGCCGCGCATATCGAGCGTCAGCGGTTCGAACGACCACGCCCCGGGCGTCAGCCCCAGGTCCTCATAAGCCGCCTGCAACAACGGATCGTTCGAATAGAACGGGAACGTGGAATCCGTAATGTTCGAATAGCTGAAGACATAGGCCCGGAAGGTGATGGTGACCTTCGACGCGGCCGTCACCGCCGGATAGGACTCCCGGTTGGGACGGTAGTAATTGATGATATACCGGTAGACCGTGCTGCCCGCGGTGGTATAGAACGGCAACTGCCCCTCCTCGTCGGCCTCGGCCTCGGAAACGAGTGTCGGGGTGTGGGTCCTTTCGAGGTACGAGACGATCTTCTCGCGCTGCTCGGGGAGGATGTCCTCCTCGTCGGAGCAACCGCTCAACAGCACGGGCAGGGCCACGCTCAGTAAGGTGATAAGTCGTTTCATCGGCATACAATCGTGCAAATTTACATAAAACAATCCGATTTACGAACAAGAAACGAAAAAAAACGTCCGCACGGCATGCCGGCGGACAAAAAAAGAAGAAAAACCGGGAATGCCGGCCGTCGCTTCCGTCCGTAACAATCCCCGCACGGAGCATTTTTCACGTCACAGGCGTTTAAGCGCCGCGCGGATCAGCTCCTCGACCGGAGCCTGCGGCAGTTCGCGCATCACGGCGCGCAGGACCTTTTCGGCGGCGGCGCGGGCGAAGCCCAGCATGACCAGCGCGGCGAGGGCCTCGTCGAAACTGCCGCCGTCGGCCGCGGCAAGGGGCGCATCGGCCGTATCGGCCCCCAGCACGGCGAGTTTGCCGCTCAGCTCGACGATGATCTTCTGCGCCGTCTTGAGGCCCAGCCCCTTGACGTTCTTCAGCAGCACGGCGTTGCCCGAGGTGATGATCCCCTGCAATTCGCGCGGCGAGTAGGTCGAGAGGATCATGCGGGCCGTATTGCCGCCCACGCCCGAAACGCTGATCAGCAGCCGGAACAATTCCCGCTCGATCTTCGTCGAAAACCCGTAGAGCAGCTGGGCGTCCTCGCGGACGACATAGTGCACGTAAAGCCTGGCCTCGGAGGCGTGCTCGACGGCGGCATAGGTTTCGAGCGAAATATGGAGGTAGTAGCCCACCCCGCCGGCGTCGATAACGGCGTAAGCCGGAGCGACTTCGGCGACGGTTCCCTTGATGTATTCGTACATGAAAGTCAAAATTTAATGCAGGTTGGGCAAAAGTAAAGATTTTTTTTTACCTTTGTGACTCAAACGCAGAATAATTAACTTTTCAAATAGCAAAACGACATGAAAAAAACTCTCTTTCCGGCGCTGGCTGCGGCTCTCGTCCTCGCGGCCTGCGGCACGAAAACCGCAGAGCAGACCGGGGATGCGGCCGAAGCGGTCGCACAGCAGGTTGTTTCGAGCGACATCGCTTACGTTCAGGTCGAAGCCGTGCTGGCGCAATGCGACCTCTACAAAACCGAAGGCGTAGCGCTCCAGGAGAAGACCGAAAAGGCGCAGAAGAGCTGGGCGCAGCGTGAAAAGGGACTTCAGGCCGAAGCCGCGCAGTTGCAGGAGAAGTACCAGAAGGGACTCATCACCTCGCGCGACGCGCAGTCCCAGCAGGAGAGCATCCAGAAGAGGGCCGAATCCTACCAGGCCAACGCCCAGAAGGAGGCCCAGACGCTCGACGAGGAGAACTACGTGTTCACCAACCGCGCCCAGGACCTGTTGCAGCGCGCCGTGCAGGAGATCAACGCCGGCAAGAAGTACAAACTGATCATCAACGCCACGGCGCTGATCGACGCCGACACGACGCTCAACATCACCCCCGCCGTGCTGGCGAAGGTCAACGAACTCTACGCGGCGGACAAGAAGGCCGAGAAGAAATAGCCTCCGCCCCGCGGAAAATAAAATACCGGCTTCCCCGCTGAGCGGAAGTCGGTGTTTTTTTATACCTTTGGTGTCGCAACGACACTTTTGCCGGAAAGGTTTTGCCGGACTGCATCGCAATTCGGGTTTGAACCTATACGACTTTTTTGTACCTTTGGTGCCGTAACGGCACTTTTTAGGGTCGGAAGGTTTTGCCGGACCGGGATCACAGTTCGGTTTTGGCACCGACCGACTTTTTTGTACCTTTGGTGCCGTAACGGCACTTTTTAGGGTCGGAAGGTTTTGCCGGACCGGGATACACAGTTCGGTTTTGGCCCCGGCCGATTTTTTTGTACCTTTGTAAACCAAATAACGCCGACAAACGATGGGATTCGTTCCGTTCACATTCGTCGATTTCATCGACATCATCCTGGTTGCCGTCATCATGTACTGGATATACCGCATGACCAAGGGCACCAATGCGCCGTATATCCTCTCGGGAATCATCGCCGTCTACCTGCTGTGGGTGGTCGTGCGGGCATTGAACATGGAGTTGTTATCGACCATCCTCGGACAACTGATCTCGGTGGGAGCCATCGCGCTGATCATCGTCTTCCAGCCCGAACTGCGGCGCTTCCTGCAAATGATCGGCATGCGCCAGAAACATTTCAACTTCATCTCGCGCATCTTCTCGACCGGCGAGGACACCGTGCAGACCAATGTGGCGCCGATCGTCACGGCCTGCCGCGAAATGTCGGAGACCAAGACCGGGGCGCTGATCGTCATCGGCCAGCAGAGCGACCTGCGGCTGATCGCCGAAGGCGGCATCGCCCTCGACGCCAAGGTCTCGACATCGCTCCTGAAAAACATCTTCTTCAAGAACGCGCCCCTGCACGACGGCGCCGTGCTGATCGAGGGCGACCGGATCGTGGCCGCCAAGTGCATCCTCCCGGTGACGCAGAGCGACGTTCCCAAGTCGTTCGGCACGCGCCACCGCGCGGCAATCGGCATGAGCGAGATCTCGGACGCCATCATCGTGGTCGTTTCCGAGGAGACGGGCGACATCTCGATCGCGCAGGGCGGCGAAATCCGCCTGGACATCGACCCCGTGCGGTTGCAGCAGACCCTGCAACGCTATCTGACGATCAACACGCGCAAACGCTCGAAAAAAGAGGTGGCGGAGTAAAAAAGCCCGGGACATCCGGCTGAAATCATATTGAAATGTTATTTCCGCCCCAAACAGCCCGTCTCGCACTGCGCGCATGGCGGGAGGAAGACCGACCGGCATTCGCGCCATGAACGCCGACGCGCGAGTCATGGAGTTTTACCCCGCACCGTTGACGGATGCGGAGTCGCAAGCCCTGATGGAACGCATCCGCGACGAATTCTCGACCGACGGATTCGGGTTGTATGCCGTAGAACGTCTTTCTGACAACGAACTCCTGGGTTACGTCGGACTGCACCGCGTAACCAGCTCCGGAGAGCTGGCGGGACAGATCGAAATCGGCTGGCGCCTGCGCCGCGACGCCTGGGGACAGGGATACGCCACCGAAGCCGCCCGGGCCTGCATCGCGCACGCCGCGAAACTCGGCATCCCGGAACTCATCTCTTTCACCTACGTCGGAAACCGGCGTTCGCTGAACGTGATGAAACGGCTCGGCATGGAGTACGCCGGGGAGTTCGACCACCCTGCCCTGCCGGAAGGCCATCCCCTGCGGAGGCACGCCCTCTATCGCATCCGGACCGAACAATGAAAAAGTCCGCGGCCCCGAAGGGTCGCGGACTTCCCTTTTCCGGCGGCGGAATCATTTCAATTCGAACTCCACCGTGCCGCGAATATCGTCCGACGCGACGCCCACGCAGGCCGTGAACGCACCCGGCTCGGCAACCCACGCGCCCTTCGCATCGTCATAGTATCGAAGCATATCGGGCGTGATCTCGAAAGTCACCGTCTGCGTCTGGCCGGGATTCAGCGAAACTTTCTGAAATCCTTTCAGCTCCTTCACCGGACGCGGCAGCGACGACTGCTCGTCGCCGATATACAGCTGCACGACCTCGGCGCCCGGACGCGAACCCGTGTTGGTCACGTCGGCCGAAACCCGGATGCGGCCATTCGCCGCAAGGGCCGTGCGGTCCGCCGTCACATTCGCAATGTCAAACGTCGTATAGCTCAGGCCGTGGCCGAAGGCGAACAGCGGTTTTATCCGCTCCTTGTCGTGCCAGCGGTAGCCCACGAAAATCCCTTCGTTGTAGGCAATCTTGTCCGTACCGGGGTACTCACCCAACGCATGCGCGCTGTTGTCCTCCAGACGCACCGGGAAGGTGAAGGGCAGCTTGCCCGAGGGGTTCACGGCACCGAACACCACGTCGGCCAGCGCGTTGCCGGCTTCCGAACCCGAAAACCACGCCTCCAGAACGGCCGGAACGCGGTCGATCCACGGCATCGCCACGGCGTTGCCCGAAACGATCACGACGGCCAGGTTGGGATTGGCCCCGGCCAGCGCCTCGATCACCTTGTCCTGCGCATAGGGCAGGCCGTATTGCAGACGGTCGGCACCCTCGCAGTCCTGATGGTCGCTCTTGTTGAGTCCGCCGACGAAGATCACGGCGTCGGCCTTGCGCGCCGCAGCCACGGCGTCGGCGATGAGCTGCTCCTCGGAACGCTTCTCCGAGAGGTCCTGCCCCGTCTTCACGCCGTTGTAGTCGCCCGTCACGTCGCCTACATAGCCGCGCTCGTAAATCACCTCGGCCTTGTCGCCCGCGGCGGCGCGGATGCCCTCCAGCGGCGTATATTCGTGCCGCACCTTGAGCGACGAGGAGCCGCCGCCGACGGTCATCATCTTGATCGCATTCTCACCCACGACGGCGATCCGCTTCGTCTTCCCGAGGTCGATCGGCAGCACCCCGCCGTCGTTCTTCAGCAGCACCATGCCCTCGCCCGCAATGCGGCGTGCGGCGGCCAGATGTTCGGGCGAATTGAGCGACCCGAACGGTTTCTGCGTATTCATCGCCGTGCGGAAAATCAGCCGCAGCACCCGGCGGGCCTTGTCGTCGAGCGTGGCCGTCGAAGCCTCTCCCTTGCGCAGCATGTCGAGATAGGGAGCGGCCAGATAGTAGTTGTCATAGGCGTTGCTGGCTCCCCAGCTCAGACCGTCGGTCCACGACCCGAACTCCATGTCGAGACCGTTCTCGGCGGCCTGCTTCGTGTCGTGGACGCCGCCCCAGTCGGAGACGACCACCCCGTCGAACGCCCAGTCGCGTTTGAGAATGTCGTTCAGCAGATACTGGTTGTGACAGCAATGCTGGCCCTTATATTTATTGTAGGAGCCCATGATCGCCCAGGCGCCGCCCTCCTCGACGGCCGCCTTGAAGGCCGGAAGGTAAATCTCGTACAGCGCCCGGTCGCCGACCTCAACGTCGATGCCGTGGCGGTGCACCTCCTGATTATTCAGCGCGAAGTGCTTCACGCAGGCGGCGACGCCGTTCTTCTGCACCTCCCGAACATAGGGAACGACCATCCGCGCGGAGAGGAAGGGGTCCTCGCCCATATACTCGAAATTGCGGCCGTTGAGCGGCGTGCGGTAGATGTTCACGCCAGGACCCAGCAGGATGTCTTTCTCGCGGTAGCGGGCCTCCTCGCCGATGGATTTGCCGTAGAGGGCCGACATTTCGGGATTCCACGTCGCGGCGAGACACGTCAGGGCCGGGAAGGCCGTGCAGGAGTCGTTCGTCCAGCCGGCCTGCTCCCACTCGTCCCACAGCACCTCGGGGCGGATGCCGTGAGGACCGTCGGTGCACCACACCTCGGGAATGCCCAGGCGCGGAACTCCCGCCGACGAGAATTTCGACTGCGCGTGGAGGATGGCGACCTTCTCTTCGAGGGTCATGCGCAAAAGGGCGTCCTCGACACGTTTTTCAATCGGCTGCGATTCGTCGAGGTAGACGGCGACATCGCTCCGGGGCTGCTGCCCCCCGCCGCAGGCCACCGCCGCAAGGGCGCACACTCCGGCAAGGGTCTTTATCAGAACATTGTTTGGCATTGGAATAAAAAATTTGTTCGGTTTGCACACGGAGTGCGCAGTCCGAGGGCTGCGCACTTCGCGTACAAAGATAATGATTATTTCTTGACCAGCGACACAACGGGATGATCGTTCCCGCCCGTCACGTCGAGCGTCAGTTCGTAAGTGGCGCCCTCTTCGAGCGTCACGCCCTGTGCAATCTCGATGTTGCCGTCCCCGGCGATCGAGAAGAAAGCCTCGGTGCCCGCCGCCAGCGAGAAAGTTCCCAGACCGTCCCAGCCGCGGTTCTTGAAGAACTTGCCGCTCCAGCCGCTCACGCGGAACCGCTGGCCGAGGACCGTGCTGCCCTCCACGCCGGCCTGCGCCGTCATCCGGTAGATGCCGGAAGCGGCCTCGGGCACGCAGACGCCCTTCTCGGTCGTCCAGCCCGGCTCGTCGGCGGCCGCAGGCGACCCGATGCCGTAGCCGATGAAATAGACCGCTCCGTGGCCGTCGTCGCTCAGCGTCGCCAGTCCCGAACCGTCGGCGTTGAGCACCAGCGCGTCGATCACCTTGGTCGCAAGGTTGGCCGTGATGCGGTACTTGCCCGACACGGGAACCAGTTTGACGCTCGTCGCGGAAGCCGCCTCGAAGAAATCGGGATTGATCCACGCCGGCGTGAAGGCGTCGGCACCGCCCAGCGTCAGCGTCTGACCCTGCGTCAGGTCGAGGTCCACCTGGTAGTTGTCCATATCGAGCTGGGTCATCTTCGTGCCGTTGACGGTGATGTCGGCGGGCGGAAGCTCCTGCTCGCCCACTTTCTCGACGGTCAGCACGGCAGCCGTATTGCCGCCCGAGATGTCCACCGTGAAGCGGTAGATGCCGCCCAGATCGAGCGTCTTGCCCTCGGCCAGCCCCAGGTTGCCCGAATCGCTGATCTTCACCAGATCGCTCGCGGTCGAAATATCGTCGCCGCCGAACTCGCCGCCCCAGGTCTTCTGGTGGAAGAACTTGAAGTCGAACGACGAAGCGTCGATCGAAACGCCCGCCACGAACGTCAGCTGGTATTTCTTGTCGGCGACGCGCGCCAGACACATGCCGCCCTGCTCGGGGCTCCAGCTGGCGGCGTTTTTCAGCGTCGGCTTGCCGACCGACATGCCGCCGATGGCCCAGATGGCCCCCGAACCGTCCTCGTTGAGCGTCGCAAGCTCCGTGGCCGACTTCATGGCCTCGATACGCAGGTAGCTGTGCTTGAAATTGGCCGTCACCTTGTACATGCCCGACATCGGCAGGAAGGTCAGGGCCTCGGGATTCGAGGCGTCGGCCCGTTCGAAGAAGTCGCGGTCGATGTCCCAGTCGGCGAAATCGGAAACGCCCGTCAGCGTGTAGGTCTGATTCTGCGTCAGCGTAGTGACGATGCTGTAATTGTCGTTGTCCACCATCGTCATCTCCGCATCGTTGAAGAGCAGCTTGATGAAGGGCGAACCCTCGAAACTCTTCAGATTGAAGGTGACCGTGAACTCCCCGGCGTTCGAATTGGCGAAGGGAATCGGTTCGGTCGAGTCGGAGACGATCCCGCCCTGCTCGGAGCTGTAACCGAACGTCACCACCGAGCCCTGCCCGTCGAGGTCGGGCGTCGTGATGTAGCCCTGGGGCTTCTGCGGGAAATCGGCCGTCACGGCGTACTCGTAATCGACGCCCGTGGGCTCCATGCGGTACTCCTGCTCGCCGAGCACGAAGACCAGATGGTCGGGTTTGGGCCGCGAGGCGGCCAGCGGACGTTCGACGAAGGTCTGCCCGAAGCGGACGTTCTGCCCCACGAGGCGCAGCGTGGCTTCGCCGTCGGGAACGTTTTTGTAGAAAGGAAGCGTCACGGTGCCCGAATAGGTGCCGTTCTCCTTGGTGCGGATCACCTCCTCGGCGACCATCTCGTCGTCGAAGAAGATCTGCGCCTTGAGCGTCGAGAGCGCATAGCGGTCGGTCATCGTCGCCTCGAAGCCGACCTTGCCGCCGAAGACTCCCGAAGCGTCGGACGACACGGCCGTCATCTCGGGACCGACATCGGTGGTGAGCAGTTCCGGATCGTCCTTGCACGCCGTCGTGCAGGCCGCGGCGAGCAGCGACAATGCGATATATTTCAGCGTTTTCATGTTCTGCGAGTTTTTTTAAGGTTAGTTTTCAGCCGCGGCGCCCCAGCGGAACGAGGCGATCGACTTGGCCGGGATGGTGTATTTGAACGAACGGTCGGCGCTTTCGTACACGGCGACGGTCTGCTCGCTGCTGTTCCGGTTCAAGGCCACGAAGGCTTTCGAGCCGTCGGGATTGGCGAACGCCAGGTAGGTGAGGCCCGGAGCCGTATAGCCCGACGTGCCGATGCGCACGGCTCCCGGACGGATGACCTTGGCGCACTGCGCCAGATCGTAATAATGGCTGTTGTACTTGAGCGTCTTGTAGTCCGACGAACTGATCTCGATGGCCCCGTAGCAGGTCGTGCAGCCGCCTGGACGGTTCGGCGCGCCCTTGTCGTCGAGCATCAGGTTCCACAGCAGCACGCCCCGGCCCATGCGGCTCAGCGTTCCGAGGAAGATCGACTCGAAATCGTCGATGACGCAGCTCTCGAAATTGTAGTTCCACGTACCGATCGAAGCCTCCGTGAAGTAGATCGACTTGTTGGGGGCTGCCGCCAAGATGTTGTCCAGCTCGGTCACCGAACCGCCGTAGTTGTGCCAGGCCGATCCGTCTACCCACCGCGACGCCTCGCCGTCGGCGTAGATGTTGAGCGGGTAGCTCTGCTGTCCGGCTACGTTGTCGTAGTTGTAGTTGTGGTCATAGCAGAGGATCTTGGTCTTGATGCCCGCCTTCTGGAAGGCCGGGCCGAGCTTCTTGACGAAGGCCAGCTGATCTTCCCACGGCATGTAGAGCGACATCGAATTGCCGTGGTTCAGCGGCTCGTTCTGCATCGTGATCGCGTAGATCGGGAAGCCGTTCTCCTCCATCTCGCTCACCCACTGCACGAAATACTCGGCATAGTCGTCGTAATAGGCGGGATTCAGACGCCCGCTGGTCCACGAATCATAGGGTTTCGACGGATCGGCGACCGTGCCCTTCATCCACTTGGGGCACGACCACGGCGAACCCATGATCTTGATCTCGGGATTGATCTCCAGAACCTCTTTCAGGACGGGGAAGATGCCCTCCTTCTCCACCTCCGGAATGGCGAAGAACTCGATACCCTCCTGGTCGCAGCAGGTGTATTCGTCCATCGAGAAGTCCGAACCGCCGATATGCACGCGGATAAAGCTGAATCCGGCGCCGGTCTCCGGATCGAAGCACTTTTTGAGGATCGCCGTGCGGTCGGCCTGCGACATCTTCAGCAGGTTGTAGCACGTGGCCCCCGTCATGGCCGGGCCGAATCCGTCGATAGTCTGGTAGATCGTCGCGGGATCGAGCTCCACCCGGTAGGGCGACATCGAGACTTTCGAATAGGAGAGCCCCTCCTCCGCGAACAGGCGGTTGCCGTTGGCCGAGGTGACATAGGCGCGGACATCTCCCGAGACGGGTTCGGGCTCCGGGCCGGGGTTGGGACCGGGTTCGTCGCTTCCGCTGGAACAGCAGACCGCTCCGGCGAGCAGCAGCGAGCCGGTCAGCAAACGCAGGTTGTTATTGATCGTGAATTTCATGGTCGTATCGCAATTTTAAGATTTAGTAACCCAGGTTCTGTTCGATATTGGTGTTGTCGTCGAGCACGCTGGTCGGGATCGGCAGCAGCACGCGGTTGTCGTTCATCGCACGGCGGACCTTGAAGTAGGAGTCGTAGGAGGACGAACCCTTGACGTTGACGCCGTCGCAGACCTCGATCAGTTTCGAATAATCGTCGCCGTAGCGCATCAGGTCGAACCAGCGGAAGCCCTCCATAGCCAGTTCGAGGCGACGTTCGTCGAGCACCGCTTCGCGCATCTGCGTCTCGGAGGCGCGCTGCGCGTCGGTCAGCTTGCCGAGGCCCGCGCGGCCGCGGATCTCGTCCACGATGTCGGCGGCGCCGCCCGGATCGCCCGAGTTGGCCAGCGCCTCGGCGTGCAGCAGCCGGATGTCGGCCAGACGCATCACGTAGACCGGCGTCACGTTGGTCGGGAACTTGTGCATGAAGGCGTATTCGTCGCTGGGATACTGGTACGACCAGCCGCATTCGTCGTAGACGACCGATGCGTTCAGGCGCTCGGTGTCGCCCGCGGCGTTATAGGCCCTCGTGAGGCTGCGCGACGGCGTGCTCCACTTGGCCCACGAGAAGCTGTCGTTGGGGACGTAGGCGTTGCGGTGGAACATCATCCACATCCACGAACCCGAAGTCTGGCTGGTCCACTGCACCTCGAAGATCGACTCGCGGGTGTTCATCGCGGCCATGCCCGTATCGCCCGTGGTGTAGGCCCAGAGGTCGCCGTAGCTGTCGCAGAGGCTGTAACCCATGCCCTCGACCGTCTGGCAGGCCGCAACCACCTTCGACCAGTCGCGGAACTCGCGCAGGGAGTAGAAACGCGCCATCAGGCCGTAGGCGAAGCCCTTGGTGATTTTGAACTTGTTCGAAGCGTCCATGTCGGGGGCGTATTTGCAGGCGTACTCCTCGATGTCCTTGACGATCTGTTCGCCGACGGTCTCCTTCGAGACGCGGGAGGGGAAGTAGAGCGGGTAGACCTCCTCGATGTTGTCGGCGTTGATGGCGGGCGGAATCTCGGTCAGCATCGGGATTTCGCCGAACAGCTGCATCATGTTGATCCAGATGTAGGCGCGCCAGCAAAGCGCCTCGGAAAGCCACTCCTTGTATTCCGCATCGGTGAGCGACGGGTCGTTCTCCTTCACGAGGTCGATATTGCAGATGACCTGGTTGGCATAGTCCACGGCGTTCATCGAATAGTTCCACATGGTGGCCGCGAATTCGTTGTCGCTGTCGATCTGGTTCTGTTCGACGGCCATAGTCTTCGTTTCGCCCGGGCAGCCGTAGGCGTTGTCGGCGCGGCTTTCGGCCAGGACGATGAGCTGGTACCAGTAGTTCTGGAAGTCGCCCTTCATGTAGTTGTACATGGCCGTAAGCTGGCCTTCGAGCAGTTCGCGGGTGTTGATGGCCGTTTCGGCGTCACCCGTGCCGGAGGTGTTGTTCTCGGCGTACATGGTTTCGGGGAATTTTTCGAGGCTGCACGACGAAGCCGCGACAACCAGCGAAAACACCGCAGCGTATGATAATATCTTTTTCATGATCGGTTCTTGTTTTCCGGAATTAGAAAGTAAGGTTCAGGCCCACGACCACCGTGCGGACGTTGGGATAGGTTCCCCAGTCGATGCCCATCTGCGTAGCGCTCTCCGACTGGCTCACCTCCGGATCGTAACCCGAATAGCCGGTCCAGGTGATGAAGTTCTGGAGCGAGACGTACGGCTGGATGCGCGTGATGTTGATGCGTTTGAGCTTGGGCGAGGTGATGTCGTAGGAGAGGGTGATGTTCTTCACCTTGAGATACGATCCGTCCTCCACCCAGTAGGTCGAGTTCTTCACGTTCCACGAGGGGTTGTCCGAGCGGAAGACATCGGTCTGCTGACCCGGGATGCGCCAGCGGCGCAGCACCGTGGTGGTCTGGTTGTTGGCCGTGGTCATGCCCTCGGTCTCGATGCGCGAGGCGTTGAAGATGTCGTTGCCGTAGGAGCCCGTGATGAGGATGTTCAGGTTGAACCCCCGCCACGAGAAGTTGTTGGTCATGCCGAACGTGAACTTGGGGTTGGCGTTGCCGATCCAGGTCTTGTCCAGCGGCGTGATTTCGCCGTCGCCGTTGCGGTCCTCGTAGATCAGGTCGCCCGTCTCGGGATCGACGCCCTTGGAGACGTAGCCCCAGAACATCGAAAGCGGATGGCCCGGCGTCATGCGGACGACGTTGTCGTTGGTGGCGTCGGAGGTCTTGGCGTAGTAGTAGACCTGTTTCAGGTCGAGTTTTTCGAGCTTGTTGCGGTTGAGCGAGACGTTCAGGTCGGTTGACCAGTTGAAATCCTTCCGGGCGATGTTGACCGACGAGAGGGTGATCTCGAAGCCCTGATTCGACATCTCGCCGTCGTTGCGCGTGATGTTCGGATAGGGCGACGGCAGGGGCACGCTCATCAGCATGTCCCTGGTGTATTTGTAGTAGTAGTCGAGCGACAGGCTCAGCCGGTTGTTCAGCAGCGCGAAGTCCAGACCGACGTTGGTCTGCGAGGTGGTCTCCCAGGTCAGGTCCTGATTCTTGATGTTGCTGCGTCCGCCGACGGTCGGCACGGCATGGGCGTTCTCGGTCAGCGTCCAGTCGTAGTAGTTCGTGCTGTACTGCTGCATCCAGCCGTATTCGGTGAGGCCCGCCTGATTACCGGTCTGTCCCCAGCCGGCGCGCAGCTTCAGGTCGTTGATCCACTGCACGTCGCTCAGGAACTTTTCGCCCGAGATGCGCCAGGCCGCCGAGAACGACGGGAAATAGCCCCAGCGGTGGCCGGGAGCCAGCTTCGAGGAGCCATCGGCGCGGAAATTGGCCGTCACGAGGTACTTGCTGTCGAAATTGTACGACACGCGCGCCAGGTAGGACATGATCGACCACTCCGACTTGCCGTAGCTCTGGCCGCGGACGCCGCCGTTGTTGCCGCCATTCAGATTGGGGATGGCGTTGTTGTTGGAGGCCGAGAAATAGGAGCGCGATCCCGAGAGCTGCTCCCACACGGAGGTCGTGGCCGATGTGCCGGCCATCACTTCGAGACTGTGGCGGTCGAAGGACTTGTTCCAGGTCAGGATGTTGTCGTAGACCATGCGCATGTCGTCGGAACGGGTGTCCGAGGCGGTTCCGTGCTGCGTCCGGCCGTAGGAGGTGCGGATCGGGTCGAGGAACGACGACGAGTGGACCCAGCGGCGGTCCATCGAAACCGTCGATTTGAAGGTCAGCCCCTTGGCCAGGTAGAAGGTCAGGCCGCCGGAAAGCAGCAGACGGTCGGTGACATTCTTGTCATAGTCCGTGCGGGCCATGTTTTCGAGAGGCGACGTGAGGTTGGCGCCGTAGAAATTGTTGTAGTACTGCTGGGGGTTCTCGGGGTCCCAGATCGGCGCATAGGTCGGGGTCGTGATGGCCGAAACGACCACGCCGGCGCGGTTGGCGCCCTGTCCCGAGATGATGGAACCCTTGGTGGTGTAGTGCGAGAAGGTGGTCGAGGCGTTGGCCGAAACCCATTTGAAGATCTTCTTGTCGAGGCTGGCCTTCACGTTGTAGCGGTCCGACGAAGTGGTGCTGATGATACCCGTTTCGTTGGTGTAGCCGCCGCCGAGGTAGTAGGACGAATTCTCGTCGCCGTTGGAGATCGAGAACTGGTAGTTCTGGTTGACGCCTGTCGAATAGGTTTCGTCGAACCAGTCGGTGACATCGGTGAGCGTCTCGGGAAGTCCCGATACGGCTCCGTTCTCCTCCATCAGTTCGCGGTACTGCCGGGCGTTGAGCACGTCGAAGCTCTTGGTCACCTTCGAGATGCCGACGAAGGTCGAGAACGAGATCTCGGGTCCCATCTTCCGGCTGCCCTGCTTGGTGGTGATGAGCACCACGCCGTTGGCGGCGCGCGAACCGTAGATGGCGGCCGACGAGGCGTCTTTCAGCACCTGCATCGACTCGATCTCGTTGGGCGAGAGGTAAGCGATGGCGTAGTTGCCCTCGCCCACGGGAACGCCGTCAACCACATAGAGCGGGTCGTTGCTCGACGAGATGGACGAAGCGCCGCGCACGCGGACCACCATGCCCTGACCGGGCGAGCCGTTGGGCTGGATGACCTGCACACCGGCGGCCTTGCCCTGCAAGGCTCCGGAAGCCGAGGTGATCGGACGGCGCGCGAGGTCGTCGGTCTTGACGATCGACACGGCCGTCGTGAGGTCCTTTTGTTTGACCGTACCGTAACCGATCGCCACCACGGCGTCGAGGGCCACGGCGTCTTCGCTGAGTTTCACGTCCACCTTCGTGCGGCCGTTCAGGGCGACCGTCTGCGAGACGAATCCCAGCGACTGGAAAATCAGGTTAGCAGAATTCCCCCCCCCTTTGAGTTTGAGGGTATAAGTGCCGTCTACGCCCGTCGTGGCACCGTTGGTGGTGCCCTGCTCGATGACCGTAGCCCCGATGACGGGTTGTCCCGACTGGTCGGTGACCGTTCCCGTCACGGTCGCCCGCTGCTGGGCCAGGACCGGAGCCGACACGATCAGCATAGCCGCCGCAAGCAGCAGCATCCATCCTGTCCGGCAGCCCGATTGCAGCTTTTTGCATACATGTACCATAGGAAATCAGATTTTAGGTTTTGGTTATTATTATAAATAGGTATGATGGATTCTTAAAAATTCAGTATAAACCCCGCTTCGTTTCTCTTAAATAAAAATAAACAACCTCTGCGACATGAAAAAAAATTAAACTGAATTTTGTAAACCGAAAACCCGTTCGTTAAAATATAATTTACTGATTATCAATATATTAATATTTTACTGTTTTCAAAAAAAAGTAGACGCCCCGGAATCTTTCCGCGGAAGAAAAAGCGTCGGGAAAACAATTAAATAAAAAATTTTAATTAATTCCGCCGTCCGAGCCGCCGGCAAAATCGGCGATAGCGTCGGCAAAACCGCCCGTTCCGTCGGTGATGCCGTAACGGCACTTTCAGTGTCGGGGATTTTTGCCGGGGCGCCCGGCAATGTTCAAATAAATTTGACATTGCCCCGCTTATTCGTACCTTGGCTGCGCCGAAGATACTCCGCCTCGGAAAAAATGCAAGCGAGCCCCGCTTTCCGAGGTCGGCTTATTCGTATCTTTGGCTGCGCCGAAGATACTCCCGCTCGGCAAAATGCAAGTAAACTTGCTTTTGCACTCGCTTATTCGTATCTTTGTTTGGACCTAACAGATACCGTCTGCCCATGAAAAACCTGTTGTTTACCGCCCTGCTGCTCGCCGCAACGCCATCCGTCCTGGCACAGAACGACCTGAAAAGCGTGCTCTCGCAACTCGACGCCACCCTCTCGCACCGCGACTCCTACATCGCAGGCCGCGAACAACGGATCGAATCGCTGAAAAGCATCCTCGGCAAATCGGACTTTTCGGACGCCCAGCGTTACATCCTGAACCAACAACTGATCGACGAATACACCCCCTACCAGGCCGATTCCACGATCGACTACCTCTACCGCAACATCAATCTGGCCAAAAAGATGCACGACGCACGGCGCCTCGACGAGAGCCGCATCCAACTGGCCTACCTTTACAGTTCGGCGGGCATCTACCTCGAAGCGGCCACCCTTCTGCAACAGATCGACACCGCGAAGCTCGACCGGAAACAACTGGTCGATTACTATGTCGCCCGCCACAAACTCAACGACGAACTCCAACTCTACTCCCACGACTCGGTGCAGGGCACGCAATCGTGGCACCTCACGGTGCTCTACGCCCGGCTGATCGTGGAGAACACCGAGCCGGAATCGACCACGCACCTCAATTTCAAGCTCTGGCAGGCGATCAACGACCGCAATTACGAGCAGGCGGTGGAGATCTCCGAACGGCTGTGCAACACCCTGCCGCCCCTTTCGCGCGGCTACGCCGAGGCGTCGTACATGCGGGCGCTGGTGGCGGACCTGATGGAGGACACCCTCACGGCGCAGGTGTGGTTCGCCCGCTCGGCGATGACCGACATCCAGCTGGCGATCCGCGACAATGCGGCGCTGAAAAGCCTTGCCAACACACTGCTCGACGACGACAACATCCAGCGGGCGATGCGCTACATGCGGATCGTCATGGACGACGCGCGGTTCTTCAACTCCCGGCTCCGGCCCTGGCAGGACGCGCTGGCCCTGCACGTCATCGAGGAAGCCTACATGGCCCGGCGGCAGCGGATGGACGCCATGTACAACATCTTCGTGGTGTCGATCGTCTGCTTCATGCTGCTGGCCCTCGGGGGCGTGATCTTCGTCCTGCGCCAGAACCGCAAGCTCAGCCTCGCGCGGCTCGAACTGCAACAGGCCAACAACCGGCTCAACATCTCGAACAACGACCTGCAACGGATCAACGAACAGCTGGCCGGCCTCAACAGCCAGATTTCCGAAGCCAACGAGGTGAAGGAAGAGTACATCGGCATTTTCCTGACGATGTGTTCGGAATACATCGACAAGATCATCGACTCGCGGCGCCGGGTGCGCCGTCTGCTGCGCGACGGGCGCATCGACGAACTGAAGAAGGAGTACGCATCGAGCGACGGCGACAGCCGCGAACTGGAGGAGTTCTACCGCAATTTCGACACGACGTTCCTGCAACTCTACCCCACGTTCATCGAGGACTTCAACTCGCTGCTGGACAAGGAGGCGCGCATCGAGCCCAAGAAGGGCGAACTGCTGAACACCGAGCTGCGCATCTTCGCGCTGATCCGGCTGGGCATCAACGACTCGTCGAAGATCGCCGCCCTGCTGCGCTACTCGGTGAGCACGATTTACAACTACCGTTCGAAGATCAAGGGTCACACGCTCGTTTCGCGGGACAATTTCGAGGAGCGCATCAAGACCATCGGGGCATTCAGCCCGCAGCACCTCTGACCGCTTCATCGGGACATTCCGCCCGACGGCATCTCCGGCCGCAAAGGCGAAAACAAAAGAGACCGCGGAAAATCCGCGGTCTCTTTTTATCGTCCGGGCCGACTCTCCGGCCCGCCCTTTCCGGCCCCTCCGGGAACTACTCGGCCGACTGGTCGGCAGCGGGCTGCTCGGCGGCCGGAATCTCGGCCTGCGGCATCGGGGCGGGAATCTCCGACTCGAGCACACGCTCCTGCAATGCCTTGGCGTCGTTCGAAATCTTCGTATTGCTCTCGATCACGCGGCCCTTGTCCATGGTCAGCGTAGCGGCGAGGCTCAGCACGACGATGGCGATGGCCATCGCCCAGGTGAACTTTTCGAGGAAATTGGAGGTCTCGCGCACACCCATGACCTGGTTCGACGCACCGAAATTGGCGGCCATGCCGCTCTTGGGGTTCTGCACCAACACCGCGAGGATCACCAATACGCTCGCAACGAGTATCAGGGCAATGCAAATCGTGTATAACATATCCGTAAATTTTAATTATTGTTATCTATTTTTCCAATTAACTCGGCAAAGTAAACACTTTTTTCGGGATTTAGCAAACTTAATTTGCGATAAATCGCCACGGCCCGGTCCCGAAGGCCCTGGGCGAGATAGATTTCGGCCAGCTCCTCGGAAACCACCTCGTCGTCATCCTCCAGTTCGGGACGGATCTGCACCTCCTCCTCGGGTTCCCCCTCCTGGGCGACGATGCGCAAATTCTCCTCCTTCAGGAAACGGTCGATGATCTCGTCGGACGAGAGCCGGTCCAGCGCCGAGGCATCGACATCCGGCATGCGCAGCGAACTCTCGGCCCGCCACGGAGCCGTCAGCACCGTCAGCGGGTCCTCCTCCCCGGTGACGATCCCGAGCAGGATACGCCCCGGAATGAACCACGGACAGGCCGCGACCAGCGCCCCGATCTCGGCGGCGGAGGGACGTGCGGCGGTGCGCGGGGCGGCGAAGTATGCTTTCAGATCGGTCATGTCAGGATCACCAGTTGGAGGCCGAAGCCTGGAAAATGTCGGTCACGAGTTTATCGACGATCTGCGGGATGAGCGTCCCCTCGACCTCCGTGAGCAGCTGCGTCGATTCGTAGTCCTCGTAGGCGCTGAAGGTCTTGTTCCACGAAGCCTTCTCGTCGAGGGCGTTCGTGAAGCGCACCTTGACGGTAATCGTCAGACGGTTGAGCAGGGCGTAGTCGTCGCTCGACACCGAAGCCGTCGTCGAGGTGTAGTTGACGATCTCGCCCTCGAAAGCGAAATCGCCGCCCTCATCGACCTGCATCAGGCGCGTGCGGCGCGTGAAAATATCGACCAGCGCTTCGGTGAGCGTCGAACTCAGGATCGGCGACACCATCGTCGCGTTGTTGGGGAAGTACGCCACCGAAAAGGTCTTGGCGTCGGGCGGGATCGAAGCGCCCGACAGCGAGTATTTGATGGCCACGCCGCAACCCGTGAACAGTGCGGCGCAAAGGGCCAGTATCGTAAGTCTGATCTTCATAAACTAAATCTCCTCTATACCTAACTCCTTTATCTTGCGGTATAGCGTGCGCTCCGACATGAACAGTTCGGCGGCGGCCTCGCGGCGGCGGCCGTTGTTGCGCCGCAGCGCGCGGACGATCTGTTCGCGCTGCATGTCGGCCTTGGTCATCTCCCGGGGCGGCTCGTCGGTCACCACCTTGCTCTCGGCATAGACCGGAGCCTGCGGCGGACAGGCGGGAACGGCCGGAATGAAACTGCTCTGCGCCGTGGACGGCAACAGGGCCTTGATGTCGCGGACCGACTCCGGACAGCGCCCCGCACCTTGGATCAGCTCGGCCATCATCCGTTTGAGGTCGTTGATGTCGGCGCGCATGTCGAACAGCACCTTGTAGAGCAGCTCGCGTTCGGTGGTCATGTCGTCCGGATGCGGCGCTCCGGCGGCCATCGGCGCACCGCCGCCCTGCGGGGGCAGGTATTTGGCCAGCACCTCGGCGGAGATCACCCGGGTCTGCTCGATGGCCGAGATCTGCTCGGCGACGTTCTTCAACTGGCGGATATTGCCCCGCCAGTAGTAGCGCATCAGCATCTCGCGGGCGCTGTCGTCGAGCGTCACGGCGGGCATGCGGTACTGCGCGGCCACGTCGGCGGCGAAGCGGCGGAACAACAGCGGAATATCCTCGGGACGCTCGCGCAGCGACGGCACGAGGATCGGCACCGTGCCCAGCCGGTAGTAAAGGTCCTCGCGGAAACGCCCCTTGGCGATGGCCTCCTGCAAATTGACGTTCGTGGCGGCGACGACGCGGACGTTGGTCTTCTGCACCTTCGACGAGCCCACGCGGATGAATTCCCCGGTCTGCAACACCCGCAGCAGGCGCGCCTGCGTCGAATGGGGCAGCTCGGCCACCTCGTCCAGGAAGATCGTGCCGCCGTCAGCCTCCTCGAAATAGCCCTTGCGGGCTTCGAGGGCCCCGGTGAAGGCGCCCTTCTCGTGGCCGAACAGCTCCGAGTCGATCGTTCCCTCGGGGATCGCCGCACAGTTGACGGCTATATATTTATTGTGTTTACGCGCCGAATAGGCATGGATGACCTGCGGAAAGAACTCCTTGCCCACACCGCTCTCGCCCGTGACGAGCACCGTCAGGTCCGTGGGGGCCACACGCAGGGCCACCTCCAACGCCCGGTCGAGGAGCGGGGAGGTGCCGATGATGCCGAAGCGCTGTTTTACGGTCGTGATGTCTGTCATTTATTCGTTCTGTTCGGGTTGTGAGACTCCCCCGGCGGCCGGCGCCTCGATGTATTCCGCTTCGGCCTGCCGTTCCTTCGCATCGCGCCAGTAACCGAAGGCGATGGCGCCCGCGGCGATCACGGCGGCGATGATCGCAATCCAGATGAACCAGTCGGCGCCGCGCCGCCGCGGAACGCGGTCAACATAGCGGCAGGCGTCGGTGTTCTTGTGCGGCTTGCCGTAGCGCAGTCCCCGCACCGACGGGTCGGGGTTCATCTTCGCCGAGGGCGACACGTGCGGCTCGGCGAAGGCCGTGCGGACGGCCTCGGCCAGTTTTCCCGGCTCCAGCTGAGGCGGGCGGACGGGCCTTTCACCGCCGGAAAGCGGCGCGGCAGGCGCAGGCGCATAGACGAAGGCGATGGTGCCGTTGGGACCGGGTTTCATCACCCCGAGACCTTCGAGCGGATACTCCTGTCCGCGCTCCACGGCGTGACGCACCTCGAAAACGAAGCGGTCGATCTCGCCGGCGGCCTCCAGATCCCCCGTTCCGCCGTCGCGCAGAAGCCCCCGCAGGACTCCGTCGTCGCGCTTGAGCAGTTCGGAAAAGACGATGCTCCGCTCCGGCTCCTTGACGATGAACGCGCCGAGCTGGGGCACGACCAGCCGCTTGTGAGCGGCCAGATATTGTTTTATAATGGGAATCAACACTGTCGAATCACGTTTTAATCCGGGTTCAAAAATACCTTTTTTCATAGAAAAAAGCAAAATATAACGCCCTTTTTCAAAATAATCGGACAAAGTGTTGGTTATCCGGAAAATATTCACTTGATTTGCATCCCGATTTTTTGAAAAATCCGGGCGAGCTACTTCGGCCGAAAATTCACGATGTAGCCGAGCCGGATCGGAAAAACCATACCGAACGAACCATGAAAGACAAGTACATCGACCTGATCGAACAATCGTTCGATTTCCCGCAGGATGAGTTCACCGTCGAGGACAACGAGCTGAATTTCCACGACATTCCGTTGATGGAACTGATCAAACAGTACGGAACTCCGCTCAAAATCACCTACCTGCCGAAGATCTCCCAACAGATCAACCGCGCCAAGCGCATGTTCAATGTGGCGATGGCGAAGGTCGATTACAAGGGTTCGTACAACTACTGCTACTGCACCAAGTCGAGCCACTTCTCGTTCGTGCTGGAGGAGGCCATGAAGAACGACATCCATCTGGAGACCTCGTCGGCCTACGACATCCACATCATCAACGCCCTCTACGACGGCGGCATCATCGACAAGGACCGTTACATCATCTGCAACGGCTTCAAGCGCCCGCAGTACGTCGAGAACATCGCCCAGCTCGTGAACGACGGCTTTTCGAACACGATCCCCGTGCTGGACAACAAGGAGGAGCTCGAACTCTTCGAGGACGCCTTCACCAAGAAGTGCAAGGTCGGCATCCGCATCGCCTGCGAGGAGGAGCCCAAGTTCGATTTCTACACCTCGCGGCTGGGCATACGCTACAACGACATCGTCGATTTCTACAAGGCCAAGCTCAAGAACAGCAAGAAATTCCAGCTCAAGATGCTGCACTTCTTCATCAACACCGGCATCAAGGACACGGCCTACTACTGGAACGAGCTGTCGAAGTGCATGAACGTCTACTGCGAACTGAAAACCGTCTGCCCCGAGCTGGACAGCCTCAACATCGGCGGCGGATTCCCGATCAAGAACTCGCTCAACTTCGAGTACGACTACGAATACCTCACCGAAGAGATCGTGGCGCAGATCAAGAACATCTGCCAGCGCAACGGCGTCGAGGAGCCCAACATCTTCACCGAATTCGGATCGTTCACCGTGGGCGAAAGCGGCGCGGCGCTCTACTCGATCGTCAACCAGAAGCAGCAGAACGACCGCGAGAACTGGTACATGATCGACTCGTCGTTCATCACCACCCTGCCCGACACGTGGGGCATCAACCAGCGCTACATCATGCTGGCCGTGAACAACTGGGACAAGGAGTACCAGCGCGTGCTGCTGGGGGGACTGACGTGCGACAGCGAGGATTTCTACAACTCGGAGTGCCACACCAGCGCCATTTTCCTGCCGAAACTCGAAAAGGGCAACACGCAGTACATCGGATTCTTCCACACGGGAGCCTATCAGGAGTCGCTGGGCGGCTTCGGCGGCATCCAGCACTGCCTGATCCCCGCGCCCAAGCACATCATCATCGACCGCGACAAGTCCGACAACGAGTATTACACGCGCCTGTTCGCCAAGGAACAGTCCTACCGCTCGATGCTCCGCATACTCGGATACTGATCCGCACGTGCCTGCAAGCGCGTGTAACATCCGATTCACTCCAAGTCCTCCCCCGCCAAAAGGGAGGACTTTTTTTAGTATTAGTACGCGCGCGAGTGCCGGGATTGCGGAAAAATTCGTAACTTCGGCGTCAAAACATGAATTTCAGTCTTACGATGAAAAACAAGATACGGATCTGGAAAACTGCGGTTCTCGCGGGAACCCTGCTCTTCCTGTCCGGAACGGCCGCGGCGCAAACGCCTCCGGGCACGGCTCCCCCGGCCGACGAAACGACATCCAAAGCTCCCGACAGTCTCCGTCACCGCGGCAGCGACGCTTACCGCGCGGGATACCGGGCAGGGTACCGCGCAGGTTACGAAGCCGGGCTGCGCGGACGGTCCGGATTCGACGCCAGCCGGGTCCCCGACGCCGGGAATACGGCCCGCAGCGGCAAGACGGCCTCCGAACGCCGCTTCATGCACCGCCTCGGCGGCGAGTTCCGCCCCGAATACATCTTCCCGACCAACCCCTTCGTGCAGGGCAACAACACGGCCGGGCAGCCCATCGACCTCTCGCTCTCGGGACACCTCCGCTACTCGTTCCAGTTCCGCCCGGGATCGCTCCCCGACCGGATCTACGGCGGCGCCTATCAGGGCATCGGGCTCGCCTACTACGACTTCGGGAACCCCGACGAGCTGGGCAACCCGGTCGCGGCCTACCTCTTCCAGGGAGCCCGCATCGCCCGCATCAGCCCCCGGCTGTCGTTCGACTACGAGTGGAATTTCGGCCTTTCGTTCGGCTGGAAGCCCTACGACGAGGAGACCAACCGGCTCAACATGATGATGGGATCGAAGATGAACGCCTTTCTCAACGTCGATTTCTTCCTCAACTGGATGGTCACGCGCGAAGTCGATTTCTCGGCGGGCGTCTCGCTCTCGCACTTCTCCAACGGCAACACCAAGTTCCCCAATGCGGGCCTCAACTCCGTGGGCCTGCGCGCCGGACTGACCTACAATTTCGGCCGCAACCCCTCCGAAGCCCCCACGACAACCGCCTATCCGGCCTTCCCGCGCCATTTCAGCTACGATCTCACGCTGTTCGGCTCGTGGCGCCGCAAGGGCATCGAGGACGGCGACATACAGGTAGCCGCACCGGACGCCTATACGGTCGTGGGGTTCAATTTCGCCTCGATGTACAACTTCGGCTACAAGTTCCGCGCGGGCGTGTCGCTCGACGGCGTTTACGACGGCAGCGCCAACATCTCCATCGCCGACCAGCTCGTACCGATGGGCGGCAGGCCGGACCTCGTGGTGGAAAAACCCGGATTCGACAGGCAGATCGCCCTGGGAGTTTCGGCCCGCGGAGAGTTCGTGATGCCCTACTTCAATATCGGCATCGGACTGGGCGTCAACGTCCTGCACAAGGGCGGCGACCTGAAATCATTCTACCAGATGCTGACCCTGAAAGTCGCCGTGACGCACAGTTCCTACGTCCACATCGGATACAGCCTGCGCGACTTCCACATGCCCAACTTCCTGATGCTGGGCGTCGGCTACCGCTTCAACAACAAATACCCCCGGCACCGCTGACACGCAAAACCCCGGCCTCACAGCCGGGGTTTTTCATTTCGGGCGGACGAGATCACGCCCCGAAGAGGAATGCGAAAGGCTTGGCGCTCTTGCGGAATTTCGCCGTAGCGTCGCCCGCGTAGCTCTGTCCGCCGGCGAGCGTAAGGGTCCGCTCGCCGCTGCCCTTCGAAAAGTCGATCGCCGCGAGGTCGATCCAGAAAGTCTCCATCGCCAGCGTCGGTTCGAAGTAATAGACCCGGTTCTTCTGGTCGCAGACCGTGCGCCAGCGCGTCGAGGCGATGTGCGGTTTGTCAGGCGTCGAAACGCCGTAGGGCACCGAAACGTTGCGCATGACCGACATCACGGCCGGCACGGCGATCTTCGGATCGGCCGACTGCGCGACGGCATTGATATAGAACGACGCCCGCACGAAACGGTCCGAAGCGCGGTTTGTTCCCGGCAGCATCGTGAGCCCCCCGATCTGCTGCCAGTAGCCGAGGATCGCCAGCTGGTCGGCGTAGAAAGGCGAATTGGTCATCACCTGATACTGGCGTCCGTGGTGGATTTCCAGCTTGCCGTCGCGGTATTCGAAAATCGCGCTGTCGCCCGAAGCGTCGGAGATCGCCAGGTGGAGCCGCGATTTCACGCCGTTCGGCAGGTCGGGGGCGTCGATGCGGAACGCCTCCTTCTCCAGTTCGGCGACGGCCTCGTCCACCGTGGCGAAATTGTCCAGCACATACTGCGTCCAGATGCTCAGCCCCATCACGGGGCGCGTGTCGCCGGGACGCTCGTAGACCGATTCGGGCAGGAAGAGCAGGTTGGCGACCAGCCCGGCCTCGTTCATGCCGTCGGTGATGCCGATGTCGTAGCCGGCAGCCGAGAGCGTGCCGTATTTCGAGGTCCAGAAAACGGTGTTGTCCGTATTCGCGCCGCGGCGCGCGGTGCCGCGCGGAAAGATGTAAAGGTTGGTGAGCGGATCTTCGCGCCAGTCCATCGTGCGGCCCGTCGCGGTCATGCCGTCGGGTCCGAGATAAACGGCGCGGGTGCAGGCTTCGGCCTGGGGCGGGAAGACGGCCAGCGCAGCGGCGCCCAGCATCGTCATAACGGGAGTTTTCATAAATCAGGTGTTTTTAGTCCGGCCGTTCCGCTGCAAAAAAAGTGCAAAAGCCGCCGCCATTCGCCGCAAGGAACGCGGACGGAAGCAATGACCGGGGTAAATTTGGTTCGGCGGAGGGATTGCACTATCTTTGCGGAGGATAAACCACCGCTCGGACAGGCGGCGCCCCGGCACAGTCGCATGAATTCGCCTCTGCTCCCGGCTCGCACAACTGTCTTTGCGAAAAACCGCAGAACGATGCAGATCACCAAAGCCGAATTCAAATGCTCTTCGGAGCGCATATCGCAGGTCCCGAAAGACGGCCTGAAAGACATCGCTTTCATCGGGCGCAGCAACGTCGGCAAGTCGTCGCTCATCAACATGCTCACCGCCCGCGGAGGGCTGGCCAAGGTGTCGGGAACGCCCGGCAAAACCCGTCTGGTGAACCATTTCCGCATCAACGACGCCTGGTATCTCGTCGATCTGCCCGGCTACGGCTACGCCCGCACGTCGAAGACGCAGCGCGGAGAGTTCTCGAAACTCATCACCGACTACGTTCTCAAATGCGAGAAGATGCACTTCCTGTTCGTGCTGGCGGACATCCGGCTCGAACCCCAGAAGATCGACCTGCGCTTCATCGAGATGCTGGGCGAGAACGGCATCCCGTTCGCCATCATCTTCACCAAGGCCGACAAACTCTCGAAAACCCAGCAGCAGAAGAGCGTGGAGCGCTTCCGCACGGCGCTCGCCGAACAGTGGGAGGAGCTGCCGCCGATGTTCGTCTCCTCGTCGGAGAAAGGCACCGGACGCGAAGAGATCCTCGCCTTCATCGACGAATGCCTGCGTCAAAACTGACCCCCGAAGCCCCGGAAACGGAGGCGAAACGGCCGGCCGCGGGAGCGAAAACCGCCCCGTTCCGGAAATGTTTAACCGATTGTTGAAAAAATGCGCCCGCGCGGAGGCATTTTTTAATCCTATTGTCCTATATTTGCAGCGTCAAAAAAATCCTCGTAACCTATGGCTATCCACAAAATCAAAATCTTCACCGGACGCGGTTCGGAATACCTGGCCACCAAAATCGCCGCGAGCTTCGGCACGACGCTCGGACAGTCGGAGGTCCTGCGTTTCAGCGACGGCGAATTTCAGCCCTGCTACAACGAGTCGATCCGCGGCTGCACGGTCTTCATCATCCAATCGACCTTCCCGCCCTCGGACAACCTCATGGAGCTGTTGATGATGATCGACGCCGCACGCCGCGCGTCGGCCTATCAGGTCGTGGCCGTGGTGCCCTACTTCGGCTGGGCGCGCCAGGACCGCAAGGACCGCCCCCGCGTGCCGATCGGCGCCAAGCTGGTGGCCAACATGCTGATGGCCGCAGGTGTGGACCGCGTGATGACGATGGACCTGCACGCCGACCAGATTCAGGGATTTTTCGACGTTCCGGTCGATGCCCTCTACGCCAGCGGCATCTTCGTACCCTACATCAAGAGCCTCAACATCGAGGACCTCTCGATCGCGGCTCCCGACATGGGCGGCGCCAAACGCGCCAACAACTACTCCAAACTGCTGGGGACGCCGATCATCATTTCGCACAAGGAGCGCGCGAAAGCCAACGTCGTGGGCAAGATGACCGCCATCGGCGACGTGGAAGGCCGCAACGTGCTGATCGTCGATGACATGATCGACACCGCCGGCACGATCTGCATGGCCGCCGACATGCTCATGGCCCGCGGGGCGAAGAGCGTCCGCGCCGCCATCACCCACCCGGTGCTTTCGGGCCCGGCCTACGAGCGCATCAACGACAGCGCCCTGCAAGAGGTGATCGTGACGGACACCATTCCGCTCAACCCCGACAAGGACCTGCACAAATTCACCGTCCTGTCGGTCGCCGACCTCTTCGCCGACGTTATCGAACGCGTGCACAACTACAAGGAGATTTCGTCGATCTTCTCCAAATAGGAGAAGCGGCCGACTCACTCCATAAAAATCCCCCGGAACCTTGCGGAAAGGCAGGTTCCGGGGGATTTTCCGTTCACGGGAGAAAGGCTACCCCGCTTTCTCGCCGCTCTTGGAGCGGCTGCGGACATACTCCGTGGGCAGGCACCCGACGTGCTTCTTGAAGCTCGTGGCGAAATACGACGGGGAGTTGAAGCCCACCATCGAACTGATCTCCGAAATCGAATATTTGCGGTCCAGCAGCAGTTTGCAGGCGTAGTTGAAGCGGATCTTGCGGATGAACTTCGTGGCCGACTCGCCCGTGATGGACTTCATCTTCAGATGGAGGTTCGAACGGCTCATGCAGAGCGCCTTGCTGAAATCGTTCGACGAGAACTCCTCGTTGTCCATGTTCTCCTCGACGATGCGGATGGCCTTCTTCAGGAACTCCCCGTCCATCGAGTTGGAGGTGATCTTGTCGGGGTCGATCTCCGCGTCGTCCGAATAGTAGTGGCGCATCCGGTAGCGGGCTTTCAGCAGGTTCTGGACGTTGGCCGCGAGCAGCGAGATCGACAGCGGCATCGGCAGGTAGCTGTCGGCCCCGGCCTCGATGCCCGTGATCTGCTCCTCGACGCTGCCCTCCGCGGCGAGAAGCACCACCGGAATATGGCACGTGCGGATATTCTGCTTCACCGCCTGACAGAGTTTCAGCCCGTCGAGCCCCGGCAGCACCCGGTCGGCGATGATGATGTCGGGTTCCAGCGTTTTGAGCCTTTCGAGGGCCTCGTTGCCGTCGGAAAAGGTCTCCACGCCGTAACGGGCCTTGAAATGGTCGGCGATGTAGCGCGCGACCTCAGCGTTGGCTTCGGCGACGAGAATCGTGCCGCGCTTCTCCTCCGAAGCCTCCTCGTCGGGGGCGAAATCGCCGCTCTCGCCCGACCACTCCTCGGGCAGGAACTTCTCAGCATCGCGGATGATCGAGGCGCGCACGTCGTGCTCCCCGGCGCGCTTCCCGGCCGGATAGGCCGCTATGTCGTCGGGCAGCGTGATGGTGAACTCCGAGAAGCGCCCCGGCTCGCTCCGCAGCGAGATCGAACCCTCGTGCAGCTCGACGATGCGGCGGACGATCGACAGCCCGATGCCCGACCCGGCGTGGGATTCGTTGACCTGGTAGAAACGTTCGAAAATGCGCTCCTGCTGGTCCTGCGGAATGCCGATGCCGGAGTCGCGGACCGTGAGGCGGAAACACCCCTCGCCGCGTTGCAGGGCGACGCGGACGATGCCGCCGTCGGGCGTGAACTTGAAGGCGTTGGAGAGCAGGTTCGTGAGCATCATTTCGAGGAACATCCTATCGACGGGCAGCGCCTCGCCTTTCAGCTCAGAGCTGAGGATATAGTCCATGTCGCGGTTCTGGGCCACCTCCTCGAACATCGAGAAGACCTCGGCGACGATGGCATCGACATCCTGCACGGCGACCTTCATCTTGAACATCTCCAGCTCGGCCTTGCGATAGTCCAGCAACTGGTTGATGATATGCAGCAGTTTGAGGCTGTTGCGGTAGATGTAGTTCAGGCGCGAGGCGACGTATTTGTCGGCCGTGCCGTGCTCGCGAATCTCCTGCAAGGGCGAGAGTATCAGCGTCAGCGGCGTGCGCAGTTCGTGCGAAAGGTTGATGTAGAAGCGTATCTTCTCCTGACTGAGCTGGCCGATGGACTCCTTTTCCAGCCGCTCCACGCGCAGCTGCATCTTCATCTTGATACGTCCCAGCAGCGCCGCCACGACGCCCCCGACGAATCCCAGCGCGAGCAGCACCCACAGAATCTTCGCCGCAAGGGTCTGCCACCACATCGGCAGCACGCGGATTTCGACCGTCGCGGGCTCGTCGTTCCAGCGTCCGTCGTTGTTCGCCGCGCGGACCTTGAAGAGGTAGTGCCCGGGCTTGAGGTTCGAGTAGTTGGCTTCGAGATGCGACGTTTCGTACCAGCGGGTGTTGAATCCCTCCAGCTTGTAGGCGAAGGTGTTGCGGCCTCCGGCCAGCGGATTGACCGCCACGAAGCGCACCGTGAAGATGTTGCGCACCGAAGGGAACGCCGCCGCGACGACGCGCCCGGCCGAATCGCGTTCGATGCGCACGCGGCGGTCGCCGTCCGAATCGGCCACATCGACGCCCGTGATCTGCGGCGCGGGCGCAAAGGGGTTGTCCACGAGATCGTGGGGCCGGAACCAGGTGATGCCGCCGATGCCGCCGAACCAGAAAACGCCGTCGCGGCTCCGGCAGTAGGAGTAGATGTTGAACTGGTTGTTGGCGATGCCGTCGCACAACGAGTAGCGGCGGAAGGTGTTCTTCTGCGTGTCGAAGCAGGCCAGTCCGTTGTTGGTCGAGATCCACAGCCGCGCCAGCTCGTCTTCGAGGATGCCGTAGACGAAATCGTTGGGGAGCCCGTCGGCCACGGTGAAGCGCGTGAACGAATTGTCCGGGGCGTTGTAGCGGAAAAGCCCCTGCCGGGTGCCTATCCAGATGTTACGGTGCGTATCCTCCGCGACGCACATGACCGGAACATCCTGCCGGAGGGGGGGGGAAATTCCGTTCTTCGCAAGGGTCAGTTCGCAGGCCATGACCTGCTTCACGTCGGGCTGCCAGAGGTACAGCCCCGCCCCGGTGCCGATCCACACGCGGCCCTTCGAGTCGCGGAAGAGCGTCGTGATCTGCAACGACCCCAGTTTGGATTCGTAATCGGTGCAGAGGTGGCGCGAGAAGCGTCCCGCGGCGATGTCGAACGACAGCAGGCCGTTGAGCGTGCCGACCCACAGCGTGCCGTCGCCGCCGTCGAGCAGCGAATAGCAGCTGTTGTTGATCGGGATCGAAGCGTTGACCGGGTAGTGGCGCGTGCGCCGCGTCGCAACGTCCATCGAGCTCAGGCCCCCGGCATGGGTGCCGATCCACACGCGCCCGCGGCCGTCGGGAAGCACGCACTTGACGTTGTTCGACAGCAGGGCGCCGTTGGCGGTGTTGAGCTCCGAGAAACGCCCCGTGCGGCGGTCGTAGAGGTTCACGCCGTCGTCGTTGGTGCCGATCCAGAGGCTCTCCGACGAGGGGTCCTCGACGATGCAGCTCACCGTATTGTCGCCCAGCGAATTGCGCACCGGATCGTGGCGCAGGATGCCGAAACGCCGGGCCAGCGGGTGATAGTAGCTCACACCGCCGTAATAGGTCCCGAGCCAGACGCCCCGCTGGGCGTCGATGAAGATGGAACGGATCGAATTGTGGCTCAGCGACCCCGGGTCGGAGGTATGGACGTGACGTTCGAAGCGTCCGCTCTGCGGGTCGCGGATCGAAAGCCCGTCGAAGGTCCCGATCCAGAGACGCCCTTCGGAGTCGGTTTTCAGCACCCGGATGTAGTCCGAAACCAGCCCGGGATTCGATGCGGCGTCATAGCGTCCGGTGACCTGCAACGCGCCGTCGAGACGGTAGAGGCCGTTGCCGTGGGTGGCGACCCAGTATCCGTCGCCGTCGGCGACGATGCTGGCGATGTCGTAGCGGGCCATCTGCGGCAGGATGCGCACGGCGTTGCCGTATGTCGAGGAATAGGTGTAGACGCCGTTGGAGGTCCCGACAAGGAATCCGTCGCGCGAGGGACAGACGGCATGTACGCTGATGCCCGCGAGGTAGGTCCGGATTTCGAGCTCGCGGCTCTCGCGGTCGAAGAGCACGATGCCGAGATCGGTGGCGAGAATCAGATCGCCGTCGGCCGTGGCGGCGATGTCGGCGACCTGCATGTTGCGCCCTTCGAGGCGGAAATTCTCGAACCGCTGCGTCGCCGCGTCGTAACACGACAGTCCCGACGCCGTGCCGATCCAGAGCAGGCCCCCGTCGGCGTAGAGCGCGTTGACGGAGTTGTCGCCCAGGCTCTGCGGATCGCCCTCCACGCAGCGGAACACCGAGAACGAATAGCCGTCGTAGCAGTTCAGCCCGTCCTGCGTGCCCATCCAGATACGCCCCATCCCGTCCTGCGCAATGGCCAGCACGGTGCTCTGCGACAATCCTTCGTTGACCGACAGCGTGCGGAATTCGATGGCCGCGGCGAAGGCCCTGCCGGAAAAAACGGAAAGAAGTGCGAACAGGAGAAGCGTAGGTTTGAGTTTCAGCATATCGTAGAGGCTTGGGAGGCTAAATATACGTTTTTTTTCGGAAAATCCGAACCTCCGGGCCGATTTTCGGTCCCGGAAACGCCGCCGCCGGGCGTGAGAAACGTCCGGCGGCAGGTTCGGATGCGGCGTCAGCGCTCCGAAGCCGGTACGACATCGACCAGCTCGCGGGCGGGCTCGCCCCGGCGGCGGACAACGGTGCTGCCCGCGGTTTCCGACGCCGGAGTGTTGTAGAGCACGGCGTTGCCGCGACGGTCCGTGACGGAGAGCGACGCGGGTTTCGAGGCGTCGAGCTCCGCCGAGACGCTCCATCCGCCGACCGTCACACGCCCCTTCGCACCGCCTTTCAGCGCCAGCGGCTTGCGCCCCTCGGGGGTGATGCGGAAGACGGCCAGGAAACGCTGCGCACGGCTTTTCGCCGCGGTCGTAAACTCCGCATGCCAATGGTTCACATACTCCTGCACCCGGCCGTCGGGTCCCGTGCGCTTCTTCCAGTTGATCGCCGGGGAGAAGAAGCGGTCCGTCAGGTTCAGCGTCAGTTCTCCCGAGGTGAAGAGCTCCATCCGCCCCTCGGCCGCCCCGTTGGAGGCCGCGACGGCGTTCTCTCCGGCCTGCGCCATGCGGTTGTGGCTGTGCAGCAGCCATGTCCACGCAACGGGTTCGCGGGCCTCCAGCTCGTCGTAAACGACGATCACGTCGGGTTTCAGGAAGAGGAAATGACGGCGGAAGCGCGTGACGCCCGGATCGCCGATGCCGTTTTCGGACGTGCAGGCCACCTCCGATTTTTCCATGCGGTCAATCCAGAACGGCGTGCGGATCGAGTCGTAGGCGTGCGAGGCGTCGCCCAGCGTGTAGGTCAGCGCCTCGTTGTCGGCGAAGCGCGCCAGCCAGCCGTAGCCGTTCTCGCCGATGACCTGCGCCAGTCCGTCGGCGAGGATCGTATTGTGGCCCCGCGAACGGTAGTGCATCAGCGTATGCTTGTCGTTGAAATTCGAATAGTAGCCCGTGCCGCCGAACAGCTGGCGGCCGCCGTAGTTGATCGTGAAGCCGTTGTGCGCGGCGTGGGCGTGTCCCGTCGAGCCGAACGGCAGGGCGAAGAAGGCCGCCATCAGGTCGTCCGACGCGTCGGCCGGGTCGGTGTGCATCAGCGAGAAGCCCGCGTCGGGATAGAACCGCGAGGTGTTACGCCCGGGGGCCTGCGGGCTCACGTTGTCGATCGGCTTGTCGGTCAGGATGCGGTAGAACGTGAAGCCCTTCGAACGGTAGAGGTTCTTCGGGTCGCTGCCGATCAGTTGGTCGGCATACCACCGCGCCTCGGGACTCCGGAGTTCGCGGGCCAGCGCGTCGGCGAAGCCCATGTAGAGCTGCGACGGAGAGGTCATCTTCTCGTAGTCGTCGCCGAACCCCGTAGCGTAGGAGCCTTTCGGGAAGGAGTAGACGAGGAACGACGGCAGGTTGCGGAACCACGGCAGGTCGAAGAAATCCGTGCCCGTCAGGCGCGAGAGGACGAACGGCACGTAAATGAACGTCACGAGATTGGCCTGCATGTAGCTGCTGCCGTCGTGCCAGCCGCCGTCGTCGCCGCCCAGGATCGGGAAGCGCGCGCACCACACCTCGTAGCAGTAGCGGAACCACTTTTCGGCCTCGGGAAGGTCGCCCAGCGTGGCGATGGCCGAGAAGAAGAAGTTGCGGAAGGTGTGCTGCCAGACGTGGTTGTCCATCGAGTGGGTCTCGAAATCCTTGACGTAGTGGCGGTAGAAGTGTTCGCCCCGGACGCGGATGGCTTCGAGCACCGCGGCCCGCTCCTCCGGGGTCATGCGGTCGCAGGCCGTGTCGTAGCCCACCGCGAGCCCGTACATGATGGCCGAGCGGTTGAAATCCTCCGATGTGGCGTCGCTGTCAACGGGCAGCGACGCGGCATGCAGGGCGTGGCGCACCGCGGCGGCGCGGAACGGCTCCTCGCCCGTGATCAGGTAGGCCGTCGAGAAGTCCACGACGGGCTGCGTGATCACCTCGCCGAATTTGTGGTACATGAAGTTGACGAGCGACTTTTTCTGAAAAGGCGTCATCCCCGTCGTGTCGCGCGGACGTGTCGGGGCGACGGGCACGAGGTCCATATTCAGGTTCTTGCGGGCCTTGCGGACCAACTCCCGGGCTTCGGGATTCCGCTGCGCCCGCGTGCGGAAAGCGTCGGCCCCGTCACGCGGGACATAGAGCCTGTGGTGCGGCATGGCGGCGACCCGGCGCGCCAGTTCGGCACCCGTCGGGGTGGCGAACCGCCGGCACGAAGCATCGACCGTAAAGGCGTTGACCTCCGACCAACGCTCCGGGGCGCCGGGCTCCGAAACGGACCATTGCCAGTACCAGCGTCCTTCGGCCAGCGGCTCGTGGCAGGCATAAGCCGCCCATTCGAACGGTTCCGAGGGCGTAACTCCGGCGAAGGTGCTGTCCTGCGACAGCCGCACGCGGTAGAGCGCGCGCTTCGAGTCGCCCGCGGCGGGCCAGAGCAGCGCGGGCGGATTCTGCGTCACCGCGACGCCGCCCGACGGCCGAGCCCATTCGCGGTAGCGGGGCCGCAGCGAGCGTTTGTCGAGCCGGATTTCGGCCGGAAGCTGCGCCTCGGCGCCGAGAGCCGCGAAAAGCGCGGCCAGAAGCAGGATTCTTCTCATCGTCCCTGCATTTTATCCAGCACCAGTCCCGCGGCGCCCATGCACCCGGCGCGGTTGCCCAGCCGGGCCGCCACGAGTTCGGTGTCTTCGCCGCAGACCGACATCATCTGCCTCCGGACCCCTTCGCGGAGCTTCGCAAGGTAGAAATCCCCGGCTTCGGAGATGCCGCCCCCGACGACCACGCGCTGCGGGGCGAAGAGGTTGATCATCGAGGCGATGCCGTGCGCGAGGTAGTTCCAATGCTCCTCCATAGCCTGCACGGCGGCCGGGTTCCCTTCCTTGTAGAGGCGCACCACCTCCCTGCCGTCGGCTCCGTCAGCCCCGGCGCCGCTCAGTTCGCAGAACCTGCGCACGAGCGCCGCAGTCGAGGCGTAGTGTTCCAGACATCCCCGCCCGCCGCAGGCGCACGCCTCGCCGTCGCACTTGACGGTGATGTGGCCCATCTCCATCCCGCGGTTGCGGTAGCCGCGGAAAAGACGGCCGCCGATCAGCACGCCGCAGCCGATGCCGGTTCCGACGGTGACGAACACCACGTCCGAAGCCCCCTTCGCGGCCCCGAACAGCGTTTCGCCCAGCGCCATCATGTTGGCGTCGTTGCCGGCGAGGGTTTTCAGCCCCGCAGCCTGCTCGATACGGTCGGCGAGGGGGACGTTCTCCCACCCCGCGATGTTCTCCGCACCGCCCAGCACCGTGCGGCCGTCGGCCGAGACGACTCCCGGCGTGCCGATGCCAACCCCGGCCAGCGTCAGGCCCCCGCCCGCGGCATATTCCCGGCAGGCTTCGACGCCTTTCAGAATCTGTCCCAGCACCGCTTCGGAGCTCTCCTGCGCCAGGGCAGGGAGCTGACCGTTGAAAAGCACCTCCCCGGAGGAGGCGACCACGGCGTACTTCACCGAAGTGCCGCCGAGGTCTATTCCGATCGCATGGCGTACCATCGTCAGGCCCTTTCCACCCAGATCGGCGAACTCCAGCCCCACTGGCCGTCGCGCTGGCGCACGCGCACGTAATAATAATCGGTATCGCGCAGGGCCTTGTCATCGACCATGCGGTGTCCGACGCAGAAAGCCGCCTCGGGCTGCGCGCGCTCGAACTGCACGGCCTCCGAGAGCCATCCGCGCAGGAAATGCGCACGGGCGCCCTCCAGCAGTTCGGCGATCGTGTGTTCGTAGCGGTGTCCGTTGAACTCGGCGACGAGCTTCGCCGTGCGGGGAGCCGTCACGTCGAGGATGACGCCCTGCATGGCGGGGGTCATCACGTTGGGGTTCTTCGACGAATACATGTCGAGCGCCACGTGCCGCCCGTCGCGCTCCACGACACGGTTGACGCGCGTATGGAACTCCGTCTCGCCGGGCTGCGGCGAGGTGAAGGCCGCGCCGCGGAAGCAGGTCTGCATGTCGTCGATCGTGCCGTCGGTCAGCCGCAGTTCGCCCTGCCAATGCACGTACTCCTCCTCGCGGTTCCAGCCGAAGTTGACCTTGATCTTCGTGCGGATCGTCCCGTCGCCGGGAGCGGCGGCGCGGTGCGGACCGTTCAGCCGCGCGATGCACTGCCCGTTCTTGATGAGGTCCACGTAGTCGATGGCGTTCTGCCCCTCGACATTGAGGTATATCTCGCGCCGTCCGGCCCGGATCACGTCGCCCGAGGCGCCGCCGTTGATGCGGAAGTCGATCTTGATCTTGTCGCCCGTGACGCCGCAGACGTGGCGTTTGCCCATGTTCTCCCAGATGGCGTCGCGGTCCAGCGCCGGAGCGTAGACGCCGATGCGGCCGTCGCCGTAGCTGCCCGGATAGCCGGCGTGCTGGTCGGTGGAGCACATCAGACCGAACTTGTGGCCCTGCTCCAGACCGTACTGGATCGAACCCTCCCAGATGCGCGGACCCATGTCGTGCAGATAGTCGTAGTCGCCCGTGTCGCTCTCGGCGAGCCCGTGTCGCGAGAACATCTCGACGAACGGCGTCTGCCGGTCCTCGCGGAAAGCCGCCCAGTTGTAACCGCGGAATCCGGTGATGTAGCCCATGTGGTGAGGCGTGACGTAGCAATCGTAATCCTTGAGTTTCTCCTTGAGGTCGGGAACCGAGGTGCACTCGACCAATGGGGCGTCGAAGTCGCGGAACAACGCCACGTGGTCGCCGTGCTCCATGCTGTGGCACTCGTAGGAGGGGAAGGTCAGGAACTCCCCGGGACGGTTGGCCGCCTCGACGGCCGCGAGGTATTTGTCGTAGCCTCCGGCGCGCAGACGCTTGAAAGCCTCGGTGTGGTAACCGATGACCCAGTTCAGCCGCGGGTCGTTCTCGCCCGGGATGTCGGGCCACAGGGCGTGGGGCGTCACCGAAACGAAATCCAGCTGCTGCCGCGCGGCGGCCAGAGCGTCCGCAAGGTCGCCGTGGCCGTAGGTCACGTTGCAATGGTTGTGCACGTCGCCCCAGAACACCTTCAGGTCCTTGAGCGAGGGGAATCCCTTTTTCAGGTTGCCGGGCAGCGAATCCCTGCCGCCCGATCTGGCGCATCCGGGGAGCGTTCCCGCGGCCGCCAGGCCGAGCAGGGTCCATCCCGAAGCCTTCAGAAAGTCTCTTCTATCCATCGTATGATGCGTTTTAAGTTGTTTTCAGAGTTGGTCCGCGCCGCGGAAAAATTCGTACTCCTGTTCGCAGGGGTCCGTGTCGCCGCACTCCTGCTGGAGCTTTTCCAAACGCGCGTGCATGTCGCTGCGCACCGCGGCGTATTCGGGATCGTTGTAGACATTGCACATCTCGTGCGGGTCCTTTTTCAGGTCGTACAACTCCCACTCGTCCACGTCGTTGTAGAAATGGATGAGCTTGTAATCGTCGGTCCGGACGCCGTAGTGGCGCTTCACGGAGTGCCACGAGGGGTATTCGTAATAGTGGTAGTAGACGCCCGTGCGCCACGCTTCGGGGGTCTTGCCGCCCGAGGTGAGCACCTCCTTCAGCGAACGGCCCTGCATGTCGGCGGGGACCTCCAGCCCGGCCATGTCCGCGAACGTCGGGGCCAGGTCGATATTCATGGCCAGCGCCCGGGTGCGGACGCCCGCCGCAACGGCTTTCGGGTAGCGCACCAGCAGCGGCGTGCGCTGGCACTCCTCGTACATGAAACGCTTGTCGAACCACCCGTGCTCGCCCAGGAAAAAGCCCTGGTCGGAGGTGTAGACGATGATCGTGTTGTCCAGCTCGCCGATCTCTTCCAGATAATCCAGCAGGCGCCCGACGTTCTCATCGACGCCCTTGATGACGGCGCAGTAGTCCTTCATGTACTGCTGGTATTTCCAGCGCGTCAGCTCCTCCTGCGACACGCGGCCCTTCATGCGTTCGTACTCGGCGATGCGCGGGGCATAGGCCCGGTCCCAGTTGGCCCGCTCTTCGGGGGTCATGCGGTTGTAGGCCGCCTGATACTGCATGACGCTGCTGCGCCAGTCGTTGGCGCGCGACACGTCGTCCTTGTTGGCGTCGCCCGAGGATTCCAATTCGTAGGACTGCGCCAGCTGCCCGGGGGTCATCAGCTTGAGGTCCCACTCGGGCCACATGTCGCGGCCGATCTCCATCGCCTGCCCGCGGGCGGCGCTGCCGCGCCCCGAATAGTCGTCCAGCAGGTTGAAGGGCTCGGGGAAGACCCTATCGTCGTTGATGCCCAGATGACGCTGCGCGGGCATCCAGTTGCGGTGCGGGGCCTTGTGGTAGTAGAGCATGGCGAAGGGCCGCGACTTGTCGCGCCGTTCGAGGAATCCGATGGCCTTGTCGGTGATGATGTCCGTCACGTAGCCCGGTTCGGTCCGCTCCTCGCCGTTCTCGACGAACAGCGGCGAATAATACTCGCCCTGCCCCACGAGGATGCTCCAGAAATCGAATCCCTGCGGGTCGGAATTGAGGTGCCACTTGCCGATCATCGCCGTCTGGTAGCCGGCGTCGTGCAGGAGTTTCGGGAAGGTCTGCTGGTCGCCGTCGAAGGTGCGCGAATTGTCCGTGAATCCGTTCACGTGGCTGTACTTGCCCGTGAGGATGCAGGCCCGCGAGGGTCCCGAGATGGCGTTGGAAACGTAGCAGTTCTCGAAGAGCATGCCTTCGCGCGCGAGGCGGTCGAGGTTGGGGGTTTCGACCAGCAGACTGCCGTAACAGCTCATGGCCTGCGTGGTGTGGTCGTCGGTCATCATGACGATGATGTTGGGGCGTCTGGTGCGCCCCTCGCTGCACCCCGCGAGGGCTGCCAGCGTCAGCGGCACGGCGGCGTAACGCACACCGCACCGCACGGAATCGAGGTTTTTCATATATCGGGTCGGTTTTCGGTTTCAGTTCCGGGGTTCGGCCCAGGGCCGCAGGTTGCGCACGAGCTTCGGATCGCCGATGCGCACGCCCCAGTCGTACATCGCCCGGCGCAGACGGTTCAGCTCGGCTTCGTAACGGCGATCGACGGCCAGGTTGACCATCTCGCCGGGATCGTCCTGCAAATCGTACAGCGCCTCGCGGTTGCGGCCCCACTGGTAGAGGACGTATTTGTAGCGCGGGCCGACGACGCACCAGCCGCGCATGCCGGGGCCGGGGAGGAGCGTCTCGACGAAAACTTCGTCGTGAAGCGTCGTCTGACGGCCTTCGGCCACGGGGCGCAGGCTCCGTCCGCGGTAGCGTCCGGGATCGGGCGCGACGCCCGCATAGTCGCAGACCGTGGCGTAAAGGTCCAGTCCGACGTTCGACAGCGCCTCGTCGTTGCGCACGCCCCGCAGGCCGGCGCCTTCGGGGGCCTTGACGATCAGCGGCACGTTGACGACCTCCTCCTGCAAGTTCCATTTCTGGTTCCAGCCGTGGGCGGCGACGCCGTCGCCGTGGTCCGAGAGGAAGATGATCGCCGAGTCGTCGTAGAGCCCGCGGGCTTTCAGCACCCCGACGATACGCCCCACCTCGCGGTCGGCGCGCTCCACGAGGCGGTAATAGGCGTAGAGATAACGCCGCCAGTCGTCCTGCGTGTAGGTGTAGGTGTCATGGTAGCGGGGCGAGGAGGCGTGTTCGAGCGTCAGCGCTTCGGCCGCATAGGTCGAGGGCATGAAATTGGCCGGGAGATTGGGGCACTCATCGGTGGAGAAGGGCGCCAGCTCGCCGTATTGCAGCGTTTCGTTGCGTCCGTATTCGCAGATTTCGTGGGGATTGAGCAGCGAAGCGACCAAAAAGAGCGGCTTCGAGCCGTCGTACTCCCTCAGCGCCGCGTCGCAGGCGTCGGCCAGCGCCGGGTCGTCCATCTTCGAGATGCGGCGGAATCCCGTGCCCGAATCGGGGAGGTTGACCTCGGGGACATGCCATTTCCCGGCGTAGAGGCACTCGTAACCCGCTTCGGCGAGACGGTGGCCGATGCCGGCCCGCATGTCGGCGTCGTTGGGGCGGATCGCGTTGTCGAAGGCCCCGACCTCGAAGGGCATGCGGCCCGTGACGAGCGAGGCGCGGCAAGGGCCGCTCAGCGGAAAGGGACAGTAGGCGCGCGTGAAGCGCACGCCATCGGCGGCCAGCGCGTCCATAGCCGGAGTCCGGACCCACGGATTGCCGGCGCACGACATGGCGGCGGCGGTCTGCTGGTCGGTCATGATGACGATGATGCCGGGACGCTTCCCGGAGGCGGATTCGGGTTTCGAAGCGGCGGCGGCATCGGCGGCCACGGTCAGGGCGGCGAGCGATGCGGCCAGCGAAGCGTGGTTGAGACAGGTCATAGGCGTAGTTTTTCGGTCATACAAAATTACCACAAACCGACAGCGCAAGCCCCGGAGATTGTCCCCAAAAACGCGAAACGTGTGCAAAAGGCTTTCGATTTTGTAGAATCGGACCTTAAATTTGTCCTAAAACCGCGCCGCAGGCCCCTTCGGGCGCCGTCATTCGACAAATCCGGCATCGGACTGCACAAAACTGAAACCCCTTTGCAGAAATTCGGGAAAGGATTGGTCATTATTGATAAAAGGAAACAGCGCTTTGTCGTACCTTTGCCGTACCATGAAACCTGTAAAACTGCTTATCGCCCTCCTGCTGGCCCTCCTGCCCTCGCTGATGCGGGTGCAGGCCGACACCACGGTCTTCGCGCTGCTGGACCTCACGCGCCCCGGGCTGGAACGCGTCGCCGAACTGCACGCCGCGGGCGACGACAAAGCCGCCGCCGAAGCCCTGCTGGACTACTACCGCCGCCGCACGGGCGTCGTCTGCCCCGATGCGGACCCCGCCGGCATCACGATCACCCCCGAAGAACAACGCTGGGCCGACGAGGCGATGGAGCACCGTTTCTTCGTCCACAAGGGCTACCAGCCCTCCTATTTCTACGGCGACGACATCGACTGGGAGTACTGGCCCGTGAAGGACAACGAACTGCGCTGGCAGTTGCACCGCATGAAATGGTGGGTGCCGATGGGCAAAGCCTACCGCCTCTCGGGCGACGAACGCTACGCCGCGGAGTGGTGCGCCGAATACCTCGACTGGATGCGCAAGAACCCCCTCACGGCGTATGACGAACGCAAGGCCGG
Source organism: Alistipes intestinihominis (assembly GCF_040095975.1). Classification (NCBI taxonomy): domain Bacteria; kingdom Pseudomonadati; phylum Bacteroidota; class Bacteroidia; order Bacteroidales; family Rikenellaceae; genus Alistipes; species Alistipes intestinihominis. Next base: position 42,519 of record NZ_JBBMFL010000018.1, on the reverse strand, counting down.
AAACTGGACGCAGGCCGAGAACGTCTATTTCGCCTGGCGGCCCCTCGAGGTGAGCGACCGGCTGGAGTTCCAGATCCACCAGTTCCTCTATTTCCTGCCCGCCGAGGCGTTCGACGCCGATTTTCTCCTGCATTTTCTCGAAAACTACCACCGCCATGCGGAACATATCACGCGCCACTTCTCGGCCAAGGGCAACCACCTGCTGTTCGAGGCCCAGCGGCTCGTCTTCGCGGGGGTGTTCTTCCCCGAGTTCCGCGACGCGGACCGCTGGCGCGGGACGGGCGTCGAGATCCTCAACCGCGAGATCGGCGAACAGGTCTACGACGACGGCATGCAGTACGAACTGGACCTGCACTACCACCACGAGTCGATCGGCATCTTCTTCAAGGCGCTGCAAATGATGGACGCCAACGGCTACCGGGGCGATTTCCCGGCGGAGTATCTGGCCACGGTCGAGCGGATGATCGGTGCCTATATCGACTGCTCGTTCCCGGACTACACCACGCCGCTGTTCAGCGACAACCGGTTCCGGGAGAGAGAGGAGCTGATGCCCTGTTACCGCGCGTGGGCCGAGGTTTTCCCCGACAACGCTGCGATCCGCTGGATGGCGACCGAGGGCCGCGAGGGAGCCGCCCCGGAGCATCTGTCGCGGGCGCTGCGCACCTCGGGATTCTACGTCCTGCGCAACGGCTGGGAGGCGGACGCCACGGCGATGGTTCTCAAAGCCGGACCGCAGGGATTCTGGCACTGCCAGCCCGACAACGGCACGTTCGAACTCTGGCACCGGGGCCGCAACTTCTTCCCCGACTCGGGGAGCTACGTCTACGCGGGCGACAAGGAGGTGACCGACCAGCGCAACTGGTTCCGCCGGACGCAGGTTCACAACACCCTGACGCTCGAGGGCCGGAACCTCGAACGCACCGACTCGAAATGCCTGCGCTGGGAAACGGACGGCGCGACGGACATCGTGACGGTCGAGAACCCCTCCTACGAGGGCCTCACTCACCGCCGCACGGTGTGGTTCATCGACCGACGCTTCTTCGTCATCGCCGACGAAGCCTTCGGAACGGCCGAGGGCGAAGTGGCCCTGCACTATAACCTCGTGGAGTGCGATCCGGCGGAGGATTTCGCCGCGTGTTCCGCAGCGACCCGCTTCGGCGACGGCAACGACCTGCTGCTGAAGGTCTTCGGCGCGGAGCGGATGGAGCGCCGCGAAGGATGGGTGTCGCGCACCTACCGTCAGCGTTCGGAACGTCCGGCCTACGCCTTCACGGTGCGAAAGCGCGCCGGAGAGCCCGTGCGGCTGGTGACGGTGCTGCTCCCGGCCGCGGACGCAGCGGCGCAGCGCGTCGAAGCCGCCTGGCGCGGGAACCGGCTGCAAGTCAAAATCGACAGAAAGAGATACAACCTAAAATAACTGCCATGAAACGAATCCTGATGACCCTCTGCGCCGCGCTGGCGCTCGGCGCGGCATCGGCCGCCGAAACGACCCCGGCCCTCGGCGACGAAAAGTCGCTCTACGACCTGCTGGACCTCGACCGTCCGGGCATGGAGGCGGTGAAGAAAGCCGTCGCAAAAGGCAACGTCGCCGCCGCGGACAAGGAGCTGCTGAAATATTTCCGCACGCGCAAGCCCGTCGAACTCTTCGGCCTCGACCTCGAAAACGTCAAGGTCAGCAAGCTGGAGCAGAAGCAGGCCGACGAGGCGCTGGAACACAAATTCTACGCCCACAAGGGCTATCAGCCCTCCTATTTCTACGGCGACGACATCGACTGGCGCTACTGGCCCGTGAAGGACAACGAGCTGCGCTGGCAGCTGCACCGCCACTACTGGTTCATCCCGCTGGCCAAGTGCTACTACGTCACCCAGGATGCCCGATACATCGACGCATGGATGGAGCAGTACGCCGACTGGGTGAAGAAAAACCCGCTGGACGGCGTCGAAAGGCTGAAAGCCGCAGGGGCATCGGAGGCCGAGATCGCCGCCGAAAAGGAGAACATCCGCTTCGCATGGCGTCCGATGGAGGCCGGGCGCCGTTTGCAGGACCTGCTGACGGAATTCGCGCTGACGATCCGTTCGCCGCGCTTCACGCCCCAGTTCCTCAACCTCTTCCTGCGCACCTACCGCCAGCACGCCGACCACATCCTGCACAACTACTCCAAGCAGGGCAACCACCTGCTGTTCGAAGCCCAGCGGATGCTGTTCGCGGGCATCTACTTCCCGGAGTTCCGCGAAGCCGCGGAGTGGCGCCGCAGCGGCATCGAGATCCTCAACCGCGAGATCGGCGTGCAGGTCTACCCCGACGGCATGCAGTTCGAACTGGATTTCGGCTACCACATCGCCGCCATCGACATCTTCCTCAAAGCCCTCGGCATGGCCTCGGCCAACGGATACGAGAGCGAATTTCCGGCAAGCTACGTCGAGACCGTCGGGAAGATGACCGTCGTGACGTGGAACCTGCTCTTCCCCGACTACTCCAACCCGATGTTCGGCGACACCAAGAGCCACGACAAGAGCTCCCTCCAGCGGCAGTTCCGCAGCTGGAGCAAGGTCTTCCCCGACGACAAACAGCTGCAATGGTTCGCCACGGAGGGCCGCAAGGGCGCACTCCCCGACTACACCTCGCAGCAGTTCCCGGCATCGGGATTCTACGTCCTGCGCACGGGATGGGACAAGGATGCCGCAGTCACGGTCGTGAAAGCAGGCCCCCCGGCGTTCTGGCACAACCAGCCCGACAACGGCACGTTCGACTACTGGCGCCGGGGCCGCAACTTCTTCCCCGACTCGGGCAGCTACGTCTACGGCGGCGACAGCGCCGTGCTGGCCCAGCGCAACTGGTTCCGCCAGACCCGCGTGCACAACACCGTGACGCTCGACGACCGCGACCTCGAAAAGACCGATTCGAAACTCCTGCTGTGGAAGGCGACGCCCGAGCTGACGACGCTGGTGACCGAGAACCCCTCCTACGAGGGTCTCACCCACCGCCGGGCGATGTTCTTCACCGCAGAGGGGCTGCTGGTGATCACCGACCAGGTGTCGGGCACGGCCGCCGGAAAGGTCGGAGTGCATTTCAACCTCTGTCCGGGCCGGATCGAATACGCCAAGGACGGCACCGTGCGCACGCTCTTCGCCGACAGCAACAACATCCGCATCAAGACCTCGGCGACCGTTCCCGTGCAGATCCGCGAGGAGGAGGGATGGGTTTCGACCGCCTACCGCAAGAAGGAGGAGCGTCCGGCCTACGCCGTCGAAGCGCAGAAAGACGCCGGCGGAGAGATGCTCTTCGTCACCGTCATCGCCCCGGACGAAGCGCCGTTCCAAGGCTCGATCGCCATCGTTCCGGAAAAGGCCCCCGTGGGCGACACGCTCCGCTTCGCGGTGCGCGTGGGCGCCAAAACCTACGAACTGGGATATGAACTCCGCTAAGATGAACCGACTGTATGCAATCGTGCTGCTGCTGGCCGCCATGCCGGCGACGGCTCAGGAAAAAGGCTACGAACCGCTGCCCGAACGGGTGAACATCCAGGCCGATTCGGCGCGGATGAGTCAGGTGATCGACGGCGAGTGGGTCGCCGTGGGCATCCGCAAACCCGAAGCCCTCGGCCGCGACCATACCCGCATGTACGCGGGCAAACCCTCTTACCGCTTCACGCTCGGACGCGACGACAACACGCTCGAAGGCTATGCCCCGGGCGAGACTAAAGGGCGATCGGAACTCTCCTGGTGCTACGCCACGGCGGCCGACTTCGCGGCGCTCCCGGACAAGGCCTACACCGATGCCCAGCGGATGAAGACCGTCTACCACCACGGCAAGGGCATCTGTCCGCAGGGCACGTCGTGGAGCTACACCTTTTCGGTCCGGATTCCCTCGGAGCTGAGTCCCGAGGTATCGACGATCTTCGCCCAATGGCACGGCATGCCCGACCGGACGCTGGTGACGGCCCCCGACGGGCGCGTCATGAAGCTCCCGGCCGAAGAGTTCCTCGCCATGCAGGACACCGTCGTCATCAAGAAGGACACGGCCTACGAACGAGTGGAAACCACCGACAGGAAGGGCAACAAGGTCTGGAAAGCGGGCAAGCCGACGGGCTGGAAAGTCGAACAGGGCGGCTATCCCCCGCTGGCGTTCGGATTCTCGGGAGGGTATTTCTACATCAAGGCCAACTCCGACCGCCGCTGGTTCACCGACAAGACCGACCGCTGCAACGCCAATGCGGCCAAAGCCCGGGTGATGGAGCCCGTCACCTCGGAGTTCAAAGCCTCGACGATAGCCGCGCGGATGCCTTTCGAAGAGTTCCCGAAGGAGCGCTGGGTGACCTTCACCGTGGAGATCGACTGGACGCAGTACGGCGGCGAGGCCGAGACGATCGTGCGTCCGGGACGCCTCGACGTACGGATGACCTGCGACGGCCGGACCGATCATCTGGTCAACGACGAACAGATACTCATAGGCCGCAACGACGAGGACGGCTACTACTTCAAGTTCGGCATCTACCGCGTGGGCGACAGCACGGAGCCCGTGAGCTACAACCTCGCCGGATACTCCCAGCGGCAACGCTGATCCGGAGCGGAAACGACGGCAGAGGCGGGATTTCGGTCCCGCCTCTTGTCATTACGAGATGCCGATACGCTGGATCTGCTCCTCGATGTCCGACGTTTTGTCGAGCCGGGCGTTGCGCAGCCGCGCCCGGTAGGTATAGATCGTCGAAAGCGTGCTGTTGAGGAACATGGCGATCTGCGCCGAGTCCGAAACGCCCAGCCGGATCAGCGCCAGGTAGCGCAGTTCGGTCGAGAGCTGGCGGCGCCGCTTGGGCATGAAACGCTCCGGATCGTGGAGCAGCCCGCACACCTGTTCGATAAAATCGGGGAACAGCCCGAGGAAGGTTTCGTCGAAAAGCCGCAGGAAATTGCGGTGCTCGGTCTGGATCAGCTCCTGCGAGCGCAGCGTGATGAGCGTCTGCTCGGCGCTCTCGGTCTTGAGCAGTTTGATGATCCCCATGCGGTAGGTGTCGAGGCGCTGGATGTAGGAGCTGCAAAGCTGCATATACTGGCTCACGTACTCCGATTTGATCCTGTTGGCGTCGTTGAGCTGGTCGTTGGTCCGCACCAGCGCGCTGTTGGTGGCGTTGAGCCGATGGTTGATGTCGGTCAACTGGCGGTTGATTTCGAGATAGCTGTCTTTGAGGCGTTCGATCTCCCGCTTGCGCCGCAGGGTGTGGATCGCCTGCCAGAGAATGACGATCAGCAGCACCGAGAGCGATATGGCCGTGAAGAACGTCAGCAGCAGTCTGCTGCGCATCGACTTGTCGAACGACCGGGTGATCATGTCGAGCGATTCGGCGTATTGTCCCATCCGCAGACGGTAGTTGCTGACCGTCAGGTCGTTCAGCGTGCGTTTGATGTAGGCGTTCGCCAGCCGGATCTCTCCCGTCTCGTAGAGTATCTGCGCCAGCCGGTAGAGCGACATGTGGGCGCGCGTCGAGGCCGAAAGCTCGTAGATCGAAGCCCGGGCCGCCCACAGCATGCCCCGCCGGTTGTCGCCCATATCGGTGTAGTTGCGCGCGATCTGGTAGGTGATGTTGCCCTTCTGGAAAATATCGAGGCTGTCGATGTCGTCCCGGATCAGCCCTTCGAGCTTTTCCAGCGCCTCGCGGTTGCGTCCTTCGAGACGCAGCAGTTCGGCTTCGAAATTCTTTTTCTGATAGGCGATGCGCGGTCCCGAAGCGCGGTTGAGATAGGCCCGGAGGTAGTATTTGAGCGAATCGTCGTAGCGGCTCTGCACCTCGGGAAAGACGCTGAAGCGTTTCGATTCGCGGAACACCGTGGCCCGCGTGCGGTAGTAGAGCGTCAGGTCCACCTTCCGGCTGTCCGTCGTATCGACGCTCCGCAGAATGCGGTTGGCCTCCGCGAGTTCGACATTGCCGATCAGCACGATGGCCGTGCGGACCTTGGCATCGTTGATCAGCCGTTCGTCGCCCAATTCCTCGGCCAGCGCACGGGCCATCCTGCAATAATAGGCCGACGAATCGAGCTGGAAATGGCTGTAATGCCCCGCCAGCGTGGTATAGGCCCAGGCCCGGGTCCGCTTGCTGCGGGTGGTGTCCGCAATGTCGCGGTATTTGCGGATGATGCGGTGGCGGCGTTCCACATAGACCGCTTCGTTGCGGATGACATCGTTCAGTTCGCGGATCGTCCTGTCGAGTTCGTGATCGAGTTCGTCCCGGCAGCCCGTCGTGAGAAATACGGCGGCAAACAGCAGACAGCAAAGGCTTCGGTTCATGGCAAAAGGCGTGTTTCGGTCAGACAAGATAATAAAATTCGGAATCAAAATCACCTTCCGAGGCGCTTTTCGGGCGTTACAATGCCGTTACACAGTTTGATAAAACGAACCCGAATTATCAGCAACAGACTGACATTCAGACCCTTTATTTTTCAAAGGGTTTGATTTTCGCAGCCCTCCTGCGGAGGATATTCATTTATGGGTACATTTGCCGTACCGACTAACCGTTGCCACACGGCAACACGAAAATCCAAACCCGAATGAACCGAATTCTGAATTGCTTTTCATCGGCGGCGCTCGCCTTGACGCTCCTCGCGGGCTGTTCGTCCGACTCGTCTTCCGAAGGCCCCGTACCCCCTCCCGCCGGGGAGGGAAATATCTGCGGATATGTCCGCTGCGACGGCCGGGGCATCGCCGGCGTCGCGGTTTCCGACGGCGCGAACGTCGTGAAAACCGACGCCGAAGGCTACTACTCCTTTACGAGCGACCTCTCGTCGGCCGATTTCGTGCGCATCTCCGTACCCTCGGGCTACGAAACGGCCCGCGACGGCATCCTTCCGACATTCTATGCGGCCATAGATCCCGCCGAACCGGGCACGCAGCGCTTCGATTTCGACCTGACCGCCGCGGACAACACCCGCCACCTGCTGCTGGTCATGGCCGACGTACACATCTCGGGACGCAAACCGGGCTATCCGAACGACAGCGGAACGGTCGTCGCCGAACTCGACTCCAAGCAATGCCGCGAACGGTTCGTCCCCGCGCTCGCCGCCCACGCCGCCTCGGCCCCCGCGGGCTACCGCGTCTACGGGCTGAATCTGGGCGACATGACCCACTCGGAATACTGGTATTCGAAGAACTACTCCTTCCCGCAGTACATCGAGGCGATGAAAGATGTCGATTTCCCGGTCTTCCACGCCATCGGCAACCACGACTACTGCCACAAGGTCGCCGACGACACGGCCGACGCCCAGTACAAGGCGGCGCTCGGCCCCACCTACTATTCGTTCAACCTGGGCCGCATCCACTACATCGTGCTCGACGACATGGTCTACAAAGGCTCGAACGCCTACGACACGCGGATCGACGACCGCCAGATGGAGTGGCTGCGCAAGGACCTCGCGGCGACGGACCCCGCCGTGCGCGACGTGGTCGTGGCGATGCACGTGCCGACCGTCAACGGATTGCAGACGGACGGCTCCTATAAAAAGGCGCTCGGGAATTTCGACGAATTCTACGCGCTTTTCGCCGACTACAACCTGACGGTGATGAGCGGGCACTGGCACCACGCCCACTCGGTGCGCATCAGCGACAAAGCCTCCGAATACATCCTCCCGGCGGCATGCGGCACATGGTGGTACAAACTCCTCTGCAACGACGGGACCCCGGCGGCCTTCGCGGCCTGCACCGTCAACGGAACCTCGATGAGCCGCCGCATCGTACCCATCGGCGACGAGTACGCTGCGGAGCGTTACCGCGTCTACAACAAGGGCGTGACGACCAACACCGGAACCGTCGCCCCCGGAACGGCCTCGGACCCCGCCGGAGGTTCGCCCGCGGTGCTGGTCAATCTCTGGGAGATGCGTCCCGACTGGACCTTCGACTGCTACGAAAACGGCGTGCAGACCTCGGGCCGGCTGACCCGCGTGGCACGCTACGACCCCATCCACCGCGATTTCTGCAACCAGGGGCTGATCGGATGGCAGCGCTATTCGTGGTGCGCAACGGTCCGCACGGCCGACCACTGGCTGCAATACGTCCCCGCGAACCCCGCGGCGGCCATCCGGATCACGGTGACCGACCAAAAAGGAGCGCTCCTGCACGTGATCGACACGAAGATCGAATAAATCCGAACCCATATACCGATTTCAACATGATGAAAAACAGAAAAATCCTGCTCTTCCTGGCTGCCGCCGCACTCCTTGCGGCGCCGGTCCGGAGCGCCGGACTGCCGCCCCTTCCCGACAAACCGGGAGCCACGGTCAAAGGCTACGTCGAATGCGAGGGACGCGGCGTCGAAGGGGTCGTCGTCTCCGACGGCTTCAACGTCGTGAAGACCGATGCCGAGGGCCGCTACTGGCTCAAAACCAAGCTGTCGCGCTCGGAGTTCGTGATGATCTCCACGCCGAGGGGCTACGACCCGGAGGTCTATTCCGGATTCCTGCCCAAATTCTTCCACGCCCTCGACAAGACGGCGGACAAGAAGAGCGTCCAGCAGTTCGATTTCCACCTCACGCGCGCCGCCAACGACGACTACACGCTGCTCGTGGTGGCCGACGAACACGTCTCGGGCCGCGTGATCGACATCCCGCCCGGCAGCGGCAACGTCATCGCCCCGGTAGACTCGATCCAGTTCCGCGACGACTTCATGCCCCGGCTGGTCGAATATGCCGACAGCCTGATGCGGCGCACGCCGGTCTACGGGCTGAACCTGGGCGACATGACCCACTCGGAATACTGGTTCCGCAACAACACGGGCATGGCCGAATACCTGCGTCTGGCCAAAGACACCCCGTTTCTGATGTACCACGTCATCGGCAACCACGACCACTGCCACAAATACGAAAACGACTACGAGGCCGAAGCCGAATACCGCAAGTATTTCGGGCCGACCTACTACTCGTTCAACATCGGCAAGGTCCACTACGTCGTGCTCGACGACATGCTCTACCACGGGCGCAACAAATACGACAGGATCATCGCCCCGGAGCAGCTCGCATGGCTCTACAAGGACCTTCGGGCACTCGATCCGGAGATCCGGCAGCTCGTCGTGGCCTGCCACGTGCCCCTCGTAGCCAACAACGGCGCCTGGGACGACATCTGGTACAACCTCAAAAACAAGGACGAACTGTTCGTGCTGTTGCAGGATTACGACGTGACCATCATGACGGGCGACTGGCACACCGAGGGCACGACGCGCGTCAGCGACCGGATCGTGGAGTACGTCCATCCGGCCGTCACGGGCAACTGGTGGTACCGGCAGGGCATCTGCTGCAACGGCTACCCCGCCGCCTTCACCGAGTATGTCTTCCGGGGCGACCGCCTCGAAAGCCGCTCGCTCATCGACTGGGCCAACGGCAACAGCAAACAGCAGTACCGCGTCTACAACAAGGGCGTCACCTCGAACACGGGCATCGCAAGCTCCTCGGCCCTCGACCCCGCGGGCGGCGCGCCGTCGGTGCTGGTCTTCTTCTGGGGCGTGGCCCCCAACTGGACCTTCGTCTGCCGCGAGAACGGCGAGCTGACCTACGGACGCGGACAGCTGGTCCAGCGCTACGATCCGCTGGCCCGTTCGCTGGTCGAGGAGGGCATCATCCCCTACGAACGCTACACGTGGCTCAAACAGAAACCCGTGCGTCTTTATCTCTACACCCCGAAGGACCCCGGCGCCGAGATCGAGATCGTCGGCACGGACCATATCCGCAACCGCGACTTCCGCGTAGTCACGCGGATCGAACGCTGAACGAAGCACCCCTAAAACACTATCTGACAATATGAGAAAACTCTGCAAAATGATCGGTACGCTGGCCGTACTGGTATCGGTTGCCCTCTCCACCCTCGCGGCCCAGCCGGCCTCCGAGGTCCGGGGAACCGTCACCGACGGCGACAGCGGCAGGCCGCTCGCCGGCGTGAGCGTAAAGCTCTCCGGCTCGGCCGTGTCAACCACGACCGACGCGAAGGGCGCCTATGCCATCCGGGTTCCCTCCGCCGCGGCCGTGCTCGAATTCTCCCGCGAAGGCTACCAGACCCGGAAAGTCCCCGCCGAAGGACGGGCGCAGGTCGATGTCGCGCTGAAACCCGCAGCCCGGACCTCGGGCGTGGTGAAGGGCGTCGTCACCGACAGCGACAACGGAAACCCGCTCGCCGGTGTCACCGTCGTGCTCTCGGGATCGTCCCGGGGAACCACGACCGACGCCAAAGGCGCCTGGAGCCTCGCCGTGCCCTCCGCCGAATCGGTCCTCGACTTCTCCTACCTGGGCTATGTGCCCCAGAAAATCCGGGTCGGCAACCGCTCGCAGATCGACATCGCGCTGACGGCCGACAACAAGAACATCGACGAGGTGGTCGTGATCGGTTACAGCGAGGTGAAGAAGACCGACCTCACGGGTTCGGTGACCAACGTCAAGATGGGCGACATCAAGGACGTTCCGGTGGTATCGGTCGATCAGGCGTTGCAGGGCCGCGTGGCCGGCGCCGACATCATGTCCACGTCGGGCGACCCGACCGCCTCGACCTCGATCCGCATCCGCGGAACCCGCTCGATCACCGCCTCGAACGAACCGCTGATCGTCGTTGACGGCATCATCGACGCCGTGCAGGATCTGAGCGACATCAATTCGGCCGACATCGAGTCGATCTCGGTGCTCAAGGACGCTTCATCGACGGCCATCTACGGCGCACGCGGCTCGAACGGCGTCATCATCGTCACCACGAAGAAAGGCAATCCCACGGTGAGCAAACCGTGGATCACGCTCAAAGCCGACATGGGCTTCTCGCAGCTGCCCCGCAACCTCGACGTGATGAACGCCACGGAGTTCGCCCTCTACCGCAACGACGTGACCTATTTCAACTGGCAGATGGGCAACCGCCCGGTTCAGGACTACACCTACAACGACCCCTATTCGCTGGGCAAGGGCACCAACTGGATCGACGAGATCACCCGCACGGCACCCTATCAGAACTACAACCTCTCGGTGTCGGGCCGCTCGAAGACCAGCAGCTATTTCGTGTCGCTGGGTTACAGCGACATCCAGGGCATCGTAGACGACAGCGGATTCCAGCGCACGACGGCCCGCGTCAACGTGTCGCACGACTTCACCAAATGGTTCACAGCGGGCGTCAATTCGTCGCTCTCCTACCGCGACGAGGCCAACAACAAGGCCAATATCGGCGGTTCGTCGGTGTGGAACGCCGCGACCTATCTGGCCCCCGTGCTGCGTCCCGAGGACACCTACAACCCCTTCTACGGCTCGGGACAGACGATCAACAACCCGCGCTACACGATCGACCTGAACGAAAACACGCTGGAACGCTTCGCCTCGACCAACACGCTGTACGTGGACATCAAACCCGTCGAGGGGCTGAAAATCAGCAGCAAATTCACCTACTACCTCTACCAGCGCCACGACTACCGCTTCTATCCGAGCACGCTTCCCGTCAAGAACGAGGGCGAGGGCGGCGAGGGCTACCGCGCCGAGTACGACACGCGCACGCTCTCGACCGAAAACACCGTGACCTACGCCCGCACCTCCAAGACGGGCCACTATTTCGACGTGATGGGCGGTTTCACGGGTTCGAAATCGCGCCTCAACGGCTTCGACCTCAACGCCAAGGGGCTGATCGTCGATGACAACAAGTGGAACAACATGAACGGCATCTACGACAAGGAGAACTACACGAGCACCTCCTACACCAACTACATCACGAAGATGTCGGTGCTGGCCCGCGTGAACTACAACTACAAGAAACGCTACTACCTGACGCTGACCGGACGTTACGACGGTTCGTCGAACTTCGCAGCCAACCACAAGTGGGGCTTCTTCCCCTCGGCGGCCGTCAAGTGGAACATCTCGAACGAATATTTCATGCGCCGCGTGCGCTGGATCGAGGAGCTGTCGCTGCGCCTGAGCGCCGGCCGCACGGGCAACGACGCCATCAAACCCTACCGTTCGATCGAAGCCTACACCTCGACCTCGGGCGGCTATCTGCTGGGCGGCTCGCAATCGACGGCGTTCTATCCGGTGCGCGTGGCGAGCGACAACCTCACGTGGGAGACCACCGACCTCTACAACGCCGCCATCGACGCCTCGCTGTTCAAGAAACGCCTGAACATCACTTTCGAAGCCTACATTTCGAAGACCCGCGACCTGCTGCTGTCGGTCCAGAAAGCCTCGCAGTCGGGATTCACGAGCCACTTCGAGAACATCGGCCGCACGTCGAACAAGGGCGTGGAGCTGACCGTCGAGACGCGCAACATCGTCAAGCCCAAATTCTCGTGGTCCACGTCGCTCACGCTCTCGCACAACAAGCAGATGGTCGAGGACATCGGCTCGGAGGACTTCGTCAGCGCCATGAACAGCCCCGGCAACAGCCAGTACATGATGTACGGCTATGTCAAGGGCCGTCCGCTCAACGCCCTCTGGGGCTTCAAGTACGGCGGCGTGTGGCACAACCAGGAGGAGATCGAGCGCAACAAGGTGACCAACACCTACGTTTCGGCCACGACCTCGCTCAGCCCCGGCCTGCCGCGTTACATCGACACCAACAACGACGGTTCGCTGGACCAGAAAGACCTGGTCTATCTGGGCAACGCCGACCCCACGATCTACGGCGGCCTGCAAAACACGTTCAACATCGGTCAGCTGAAAGTCGGCGTCTACTTCGCCTATTCGCTCGGCGGCAAGATCTACAACTATTCGGAGCTTTACATGGCCGGAACCTACTCCTCGAACCAGTACCGCTACATGGCCAATTCGTGGCACCCGGTGCGCAACCCCGATTCCGACCTGCCGCGCGCCGGCGCCGTGCAGGTGCACGTGCCGAGCGACCTGCAAGTGCACGACGCATCGTACCTGCGTCTGAAAAACGTCTCGGTGGGCTACACGTTCGACCTGCGCAAGCGGGTGAAATGGCTGCGGGACATCACGCTGAGCGTCAGCGGCGAGAACCTCTACCTGTGGTCGAAATACAACGGCTTCGACCCTGACGTTTCGACATCGAGCGAAAGCTCGACGCTGCGGCGCGTTGACATGGGAGCCTATCCGCGGGCGCGCACGGTGATATTCAGCGTCCAAATCCGCTACTAATCAAAAACGACTACGATTATGAAACCGATGAAAATAGTTTTGCTGACGGTCGCGGCGGTGCTCGCAGGAGCCTGCTCGCTTCAGGAATCGCCCGAATTTTTCGTCAACCGGAGCAATTTCTACCGCAACAAGTCGGAGTGCATCGCCGGACTGAACAGCTGCTACATTCCGCTCAAGACGATCTATAATTTCAATTTCGGCGTGATGACCGAAGGCGTCACCGACCTGCTGTACCACAATTCGCCGACGGTCTACGATTCGCGCCTCGAAATCTCGCCCGCGCTGCCCGGCTACGGAGCCACGGTGTGGACCCAATGCTACAAGGCCGTGATGTACTGCAATGCCGCCATCGAAGGCATCCGCCACGCCACGGTGAGCGAGGACGACCGCAGCAAACTGCTGGCCGAGGGCGTGATCCTGCGGGCGATGTACTACTACCTGCTCACGTCGGTCTTCGGCGACGTGCCCTTCTACACGATCGACGTAAACACCGAGGAACTGCTCAACCAGACGGCCCGCCTGCCGCGCATGTCGGCCGTCGAAACGCGCAACTACCTGATCGAAGAGCTGATGGAGGTCGTTCCCGACCTCGACCAGGTGCGTTCGTCGGAGATCGCCGACAACCGCATGGGTGCGGCCGTCGGGTGGATGCTCGCCGCCAAGATGGCGATGTGGAACAAACAGTGGGACACGGCGCTCGAAGCGCTGGGCGAACTGGAAAAGATCTACGGCACGCTCGACCAATACCCGCTCTCGGACATTCCGTTCCGCATGAAGAACACCCCCGAGTCGATCCTCGAAATCCAGCACTCCTACACCTCCGGCGGGCTGATCTACACCTCGAACTACGCCTGTATCTGCATGCCCAACCAGACCACCGCCGAGTCGGGGTCGGACATTTTCGACGGCGTGAAGATCGAAGAGCTGGGCGACGACGCCAACGTGTGGCCCGGCATGCGGCCCAATCTGGTGTTCAGCGCCGGCTTGCAGACCCGCACGGGCGGCGACCGCCGCGTGGAGATGAACCTCGCGTGGGAGTACGGCGGGCAGGAGTTCAAAAGCGTCGGCACACGTCCCTGGCTGGGCCCGAAGTTCTGGTGCCCGGGCATGCGCGACAGTTACGACTCGAACAACTACAAGGTGTTCCGCTATGCCGACGCCGTGCTGATGATGGCCGAGTGCTGGTGCATGAAGGAGAACCTGGAACAGACCAAGCACTATCTCAATCAGGTGAAGAACCGTGCGGGGATCGCCGAATTCTCGGCCTTCAAGAGCTGGGAGCGCACGCTCGAAGAGATTCAGAACGAGCGCGCCCGCGAACTGATCGGCGAGTTCCAGCGCAAGTTCGACCTCGTGCGGTGGGGCATCTGGTACACCAAGACCCTCGAATCGGCCGACTACGAAACCGTGCGCAACGCCATCCTGCCCTGCCACGAATACTACCCGATTCCCGACACGCAGGTGGTCTACTCGGGCTATGCGCTCGACAACAAGGAGTATGAAAAATACGGACTTTAACCTAAAAAACGGAACATTATGAGATTCAGCTATAAAGGCATTGCATGGCTGGCGGCGCTCTGCGGGGCGCTGGGCGGCTGCAACGAGCCGTTCGAACCGACGATCCGGCTGGCCGTGGATCAGAATCTGGTCGCGCTGCCGGCGACGGAGGGCATGACCCGCGTGATGGTCTACTCGACCGGAAACTGGGCGCTCTCCGTGGATTCGGAGTCCGGGGACGCATGGGCGCGGATCGACCGGAAGTCGGGCCGCGAAAACGGCGACTTCCTCTTCGAATACGACGCCAACGGCGGTCTGTCGCGCAAGGCGACGATCCGCATCCAGTCCGGAGACCGCGCCTGCGAGGTGGTGATGTCGCAGGCCGCGGGCATCGCCGACCCGACACTGACCGTCACGCCCGGAAGCGTCGCGCTGCTGGGCGAGGGATGCCCCGTGACGATGACCCTTTCCAGCAACCTCGGACCCGATCTGGCACGTGTGCAGCACGAAATCGCCTACGGCGAGGAGAGCGGCGAAGGGTGGATCGGCGACGTGACGCTCGACGACGAATCGCTGCGCTTCAGGGTGGCGGACAACACGACCGGAGCCATGCGCTTCGCCACGATAACCCTCTGGGTCGCCGACGGCAACGGCACGCGCTACGAGACCCGCGCCACCGTCACGCAAAGCACCGAAGCGCTGCGCCTGACGATGACGCCCGCCGAGGAGACCCACGCGGCGGCGGCCTACGGCGAGACGTTCGAACAGGCGTTCGAGTGCAACATCCCGGAAATCTACGGCGACATAACGCTCGTATGCGACTACCTGACCGGAGCCGAAGGCTGGCTGACGAATTACCGCATCGACCGCGAAGCGGGGCTGCTGAGCGTGAAGGTCCCGGCCAATCCCACCGCACCGCGTTCGGCGCGCATCGCCCTGCGCTACGACGACGGCGAGGGGGGGGGTATCACCACCGGCTACGTGACCCTGACCCAGGAGAAGTGCGACATCGGCGGCGTGGAAGGCGACCGGATGGAGAGCGAAAAGGACGACAACGAATGGTAACCGACTAAACAGACGCGAAAATGAAAAAGATACAGAACCTATTGATCGCCGGCTGCCTGCTGTTAGCGGGGTGTTCCGAAACCCCCGAAGAGGCCGGCGGGCAGACTGGAGCCGCTCCGGTGAAATACGTTTCGCTGCGCCTCGACGCCGGAGCCGACACGCGCGCCGAACTGGACGACGCCCTGCGGGTGAAGTTCCAGCCGGGCGACATGATCGACATCAACGGCACGGCCTACGAAGTCTTCCTGCTCGAAGACGGAACGGCCGCCGTGCCCGAAGTCCCCGAAGCCGACCGCTACGAAGCGGTGTTCCCCTCGGCCTGCAATTTCCTCCAGCAGACGAAAGAGGCCGCCAATTTCAAACTGCCGCTGGCGCAGTTCCATGCCGGTTCCGGCACGTTCGGCCGCAATGCGATGCCGATGTACGGCGAAGCGACGGGCATCGACGAAGAGAAGGGCTACGTGAACATCCGGCTGCGCAACATGTGCGGCGTGCTGAAACTGACGCTGAAAGGCTCGGCGACGATCAATTCGATCCTCGTCGAGGACCGTTCGGGCGCCCCGGTCTCGGGCTACGCCACGCTCGGGACCGACGATGCAGGAAATAAAATCCTCGTACCGGGCGAGACGAGTTCGGCCCGCTCCTACCACCTGGTGATGAACTGCGGCGGTGCGGGCGAAGGCGTGACGCTGAGCGAGAACGGAACCGATTTCCACATCGTGATGCCCGCCCGCGAGTACGCCTCGGGGCTGAAAATCCGCATCACCGACCGTTCGCACCGGGCGATGACCGTCGATTCGCCAACGCCGCGCACGATCAAACGGAACGTCGTGACCGAGACCCCGGCAATCGAGTACGCCCCCGATGCCGACCTGATCTTCGCCGAGCATTTCGACGCCTGCGTGTGGGGCGGCGACTACGTGGGCAACACGAAAGGCTATTCCCCCACGCAGACCGAAGACCAGCGGAACAGCGGCAGTCTGGCCGGAACGACCGCGGACGGATCGGCGACGGGCGTCGAGGAGGCTCCCTATTACGTGATGGAAAACGCGGCCGGCACGGCGGATTACACCAATTCGTGGAACGTAGCGCCGCCTTCGGCCGCCAACAACGTCACGGCGGACTACATGCGCAACCGCAACCTCTACGACTGGACCTATCTCTATCGCTGCGCCGAGTTCCAGGGCTGCATGCGTGTCGGATCGCCCACGCTGGGCCGCGGCAAAATCCACACGCCGAAGCTGACGAACATCCCCGCCGACGCTTCGGGCAACGTGCAGATCACCTTCCGGATCTGCTACGTCAAGGGAGCGAACATGACCGACTCGTTCCAGAGCTGGATCGACAAGGGAACTTATCAGGAGGTCTACATCGACGGCGAAAAGATGGCATTCACGCCCGCCACGTCGGCCTACATTCCCAACGCCACGATCGGCACCGACGGCTGGACCGAAGTGCGGCTGATCGCCAGCGGCGTGTCGAAAAACACGTCGTTCAACTTCTTCGAAAAGAACGGAACGGCGGCTCCCACGAGCTACTATTTCATCGACGACATCGAAGTGCGCCTGCTGGATTGACAAACCCCTTCAAAACAAAGACACCATGAAAACGATAAACAGTTGGAAACTACTGCTGCTGACGGCCCTCACGGTCTGTGCGGCAGCCTGCACCGACGATCCGGACGAAGTTCCCGTCATCGAACTCGGGGCCGTCAAGGGCGAATACATCGTGCCGGCACAGAGCGGCACGGTCGAGGTCGAGGTTTACAGCAACCGCGGCTGCAACGTCTCGTTCCTCGAAGCGACTCCCTGGGCCGAGGCCCACGCCGACCGGATTCCGGGCGACGGCGCGTTCAGCGTCACCTACGAAGCCAACGACTCCTTCGCCCGCGTGGCGCGCCTGCTGTTGCAGGACGACAGCGGACGCCGCCGCGACACGGTCTACATCCGTCAGGAGGGGCTGATCGAAGAGCGGCTGGTGTTCCCCGCGCCGAATGTCTCGGTGAAGGGCAGCGCCGCCGAAAGCTCCGTCTCGGTCCCGCTCGACACCAACATCGGCTCGGAGCGCCTCACGACCAAGATAACCTATCCCGACGAGGAGAACGCCGGCTGGCTCTCCGACGTACGCATCGACGACGCGTCGGGCGCGCTGCTCTTCGCCACGCAGGCCAACCCCGATCAGGAGAACATGCGGTCGGCGGAGATAACCCTCTCGTTCACCAACGGCTGGGACAAAGTTACGGCGGCCAAGCTCTATGTCGTGCAGGCCAACGCCCGCGACGACTTCGGAACCGAAAAGACGTTCGCCGAGATCCGCGCCCTGTGCGGCCCCGGGCAGGTCGTGACCGTCGAAAACGACTATTACATTTCGGCCTGGGTGGTCAGCGACGCTGCGGGCGGCAACATGGGAGCCAACCCCATGACCACCGAATCGACGATCAACTACGAGGTGTGCAAGAAGACCGCCTATGTCGAGAGCATCGACGGCAGCCTGGGCTTCCTGATCGAGACCGAAACGGCCGACGACAACATCTTCATGCGTTACAGCCGCATCCAGCTCTCGCTCAAAGGCGTGCGGCTCGTGCACGACACCGATCCCGACCGTTTCGCCCTCAAGGGCGTGAAGTCGGCCATGATCATCAGCTCGGAGCTGGGCACGGCGGCGGACATTCCGCGCAAGGAGAAGCGCATCAGCCAGCTGACCGACGACGACATCTACACCTACGTCACGCTCACCGACTGCGAACTGCCGATCCGCAAGGGTCCGCTCACGCCGATCAACGAGGGCTACGCCAATGCCACGGGCGCCAACCGCACGGAGAAGTGCGCGTCGCTCGTGCGCGACATCGAGGGCGAACACATCTACCTCTACACCAACACGACGTGTCTCTACCGCCGCGACGGCAGCCGCCTGCCCTACGGCTCGGGCAAACTTTCGGGCATCGTCGTCCACGAACTGTTCCCGCGCTTCGAGTGGGAGGACAATGCGAGCGGCGACGACGAATCGTACGGATACATCGGCCGCTATCAGCTGCGCCACGTCTCGAAATCGGATTTCGACGGACTGGCCGAAGATTTCGAGGAGAGTTTCTCGGCCCTGCTGACCGAATACCGCTTCCTGCAATACGACAACAACAAGGTCTACCCCACCTACGGCACGAACGGCTACCTCACGCACAGCTACAAGGACGGCACCGGGGCGATCAAGATTCTCGCCAACGAGGATTTCAGCTACCTCGGCCCCGTGGGCAACAAGTCCTCGTTCATCTTCGGGTCGAACATCGGCAACGTCAACGGCATGGGCATCATCCTCGAAGACGGGACCGACTGGTGGCGCGACAACCCCGACGTGAACAGCAGCACCTCGGGCGACACGTCCGGCGCCGGCAAGGGCAAGGTTCCGCGCAAGAACAGCGCCGAAGGCCCGGCATGGGTCGATTGGTACTGGTGGGACAAGACCAACGACCGCGGGCATGCGTGGATCGTGAACTTCTCGACCGAAGGGATCGAAACCGACGTGCTGTCGATGCAGGTGAGCGTCCTGAACGACCGCTACGACAGCGGCAAATACGGTTCGCCGCGCTATTTCGACGTGGCATGGTCCGAGACGGGCGACATGAACGCCGACGGCGACTGGATCTACATCGCCTCCTACACCGTGCCCGACATGGCGCGCTGGACCCCCGCGACACGCTACTGGCAGTATGCGGGCTGGAAACCCATAGACGTGAAGCTGCCGCTCGAAATGCTCGGCAAAAAGAACGTCTACATCCGGCTGCAAGCGGCCCGGAACCTCGGCGGAAGCCTCGACGAGTACGCCGCACAGCCGATCGACTCGCCGTCGTGCATGAACTATTTCGCCATCCGTTACAACAAAAAATAACGCACGGCCGGCCGGGGCGGGAATGACCCGTCCCGGCCGCCGATGCCTGAACCCCGAATCCATGAGAAAGCTCCTGATCCTTGCCGCCGCGCTCCTCTCCGCCGCATGCGCCGAGGCCCCGCAACCCGAAATCAACGTCATTCCCCGGCCCTTGTCGGTGGAACAGGGCGACGGCGCGTTCCGCCTCGGCCGCAGCTGCCCGATCGGTTACGACGACCCCGCGCTGCAATCCGTCGCCGCGCTGTGCGCCGGCTACCTGACCGAAGAGGGCGAGCGGAAACCCGTCGTAGCGGACAAACCCGTGCACAAGGGCATCGACCTGCAACTGGACGACACGCTCGCCGGCGAAGAATACACGCTGAGCGCGACGAAGAAAGGCGTGTCGATCTGCGGCGGATCGCCCCGGGCGGTGCTTTACGGCGTGCAGACCCTGCGCCAGCTCATCGACGGCGACCGGGTGCCCGTCGTGGAGATCCGCGACGAGCCCTATTTCGGCTACCGCGGGGCGATGTTCGACGTGGCGCGCTATTTCTATCCCGTGGAGGAGGTCAAACGGTTCATCGACATCATGGCGCTGCACAAGCTCAACACCTTCCACTGGCACCTGACCGACGACCAGGGGTGGCGCATCGAGATCAAACGCTATCCCGAACTGACGCGCATCGGGTCGCAGCGCCGGGAGACGCTGATCGGCCACTACAAGACCTCGGACGAATACGACGGGAAGCCCCACGGAGGCTACTACACGCAGGACGAAATCCGCGAGGTGGTGGCCTATGCCGCCGAACGCTGCATCGACATCATTCCCGAGATCGAGCTCCCCGGGCACTCGATGGCGGCCCTCGCGTCGTATCCGTGGCTGGGATGCACGAAAGGTCCCTACGAGGTGCGCACGACGTGGTATTACAGCAGCGACGTGCTCTGCGCAGGCCGCGAAACGACCTTCGAGTTTCTCGAAAACGTGCTTACGGAGGTGCTCGGACTCTTCCCCTCGAAGTACATCCACGTCGGCGGCGACGAATGCCCCAAGGTGCGGTGGAAGGCGTGCCCCGACTGTCAGCGCCGCATGCACCGGGAGGGGCTGGCAGACGAAGACGCCCTTCAAAGCTATTTCGTGTGCCGCATCGAGGAGTGGCTCCACGCCCACGGCCGCGAAATGATCGGCTGGGACGAACTGCTCGAAGGCGGCGTCACCCCCTCGACGATCGTCATGTCGTGGCGCGGCACCGAGGGCGGCATCGAGGCCGCGAAGCTCGGCAACCGGGTGATCATGGCCCCGCGGTTCTATTTCTACCTCGACTATTACCAGACCTCCGACCCGGAGAAGAACGGCGAACCGCTCTCGATCGGCCGCAACGTCCCGATCCGCAAACTCTACGGATACGATCCCTTCGACCGGCTCGACGAGGCGCAGAGCCGCAACATCCTCGGCGTCCAGGCCAATCTGTGGACCGAATACATCTCCACGATGGACCATGCCGAATACATGCTGCTGCCGCGTCTGGCGGCCATGTCCGAAGTGGCGTGGGCGACGGAAAGACGCGACTACGACGATTTCGTGCGCCGGCTCGGGAGCCTGCGCGGCCTGTACGACCGCGAGGGGTACCGCTATGCCGATTTCGTCTTCCGGGGTATCGAATAACGCACCTTAAAAAAACGCCGAAAGTGAAAAGACTGCTATTTCTCGCCCTCTGCGCCGCCACGGCGGTTTCAGCGAAAGCCCCCGCGGAGCGTTGGCTCGATCCGGAGTGCTTCGCCGTGAACCGCGCGCCCATGCGCACGAGCTTCATCGTCTTCCCGACGGCCTCCGAGGCCGTTCCCGAGAACGACCACACCCTCTCGCCTTTCTACCGGACGCTCAACGGCGAATGGGCCTTCCTGCGCGCGGAGCGTCCGGGTGCGGAGCCCGAGGGATTCTTCCGCCCCGGCTACGACGACTCGTCGTGGGGCGTGATGCCCGTGCCGGGAATCTGGGAGCTGAACGGCTGCGGCGATCCGGTCTACACGAACAAACCCTACCCGTGGCACAAATTCTTCGAGGTGAAGCCTCCGCTGGTTCCCCATGAACAGAACTACACGGGGCTCTACCGCCGCAGCGTCCGGATTCCCGCCGACTGGCAGGGCCGCGACGTGTTCATCCACATCGGCTCGGCGATCTCGAACGTGACGCTCTGGGTCAACGGCCGCGAGGCGGGTTACAGCGAGGACAGCAAGCTCGAAGCCGAATTCGACATCACCCGCCATATCACGCCCGGGCGCGACAACCTGATCGTGCTGCGCGTCAACCGCTGGTGCGACGGTTCGTATCTCGAAGACCAGGATTTCTGGCGACTTTCGGGCATCGGCCGCGACTGCTACCTCTACGCCCGCGACCGGCGGCGTCTGGCCGACGTGCGGCTGACGCCCGATCTGGTGAACGACTACCGCGACGGCACGCTGCGCGCCGAAGTGACCGCGACGCCGGGTGTCGGCAGCGTCCGGCTGACGCTCCGCGACGACGGAGGCCGCACGCTCGACACCCGCACGCTCCGCCCCCGCCGCAACAGCGTCTCGACGACCTTCGAGGTCGCGGCCCCGAAACAATGGAGCGCCGAGGCCCCGAACCTCTACACGCTCACGGCCGAAGCCCTCGCCGCCGACGGCAGTGTGACCGAAGCCGCGGCGTTCCGCGTGGGGTTCCGCAAGGTCGAGATCCGCGGCGGGCAGCTGCTGGTCAACGGCAAGCCGATTCTCATCAAGGGGGTCAACCGGCACGAGATGGAGCCCAACACGGGCTACTGCGTTACGCGCGAAGAGATGGTGCGCGACATCCGCGAGATGAAGCGGCTGAACATGAACGCCGTGCGCACGTGCCACTATCCCGACGTGCCGCTGTGGTACGACCTCTGCGACGAATACGGGCTCTACGTCGTGGACGAAGCCAATGTCGAGTCGCACGGCTGGCACTACCGCGACAAGTCGAAGAACCTCGCGGGCGACCCCGCCTTCGCCGCCGCGCACCTCGACCGCAACCGCCGCATGGTGCTGCGCGACTACAACCACCCCTCGATCATCGTCTGGAGCACGGGCAACGAAGCCGGAAACGGCCCCAACTTCGAACGCTGCTACGACTGGATCAAGTCCTTCGACCCGTCGCGGCCCGTGCAGTACGAACAGGCGTCCTACCACGGGGACTACAACACCGACATCGTCTGCCCGATGTACTGGAGCTACGAGCAATGCGGGAAATACCTCGCCGCCGATCCCGAGAAACCGCTTATCCAATGCGAATACGCCCACGCTATGGGCAACTCGCTGGGCGGGTTCGAGGAGTACTGGGAGATGATCCGCCGCGAACCGAAATATCAGGGCGGATTCATCTGGGACTTCGCCGATCAGGCCCTCGCCTGGCGCAGTCCCGAAGGGAAGCTGATCTACCGCTACGGCGGCGACTACAACGCCGCGGACGCTTCGGACAGCACCTTCTGCTGCAACGGCGTGCTGGCCGCCGACCGCACGTGGCATCCCCACGCCTACGAGGTGAAGCACCAGCACCGGCCGATCCACACCTCGGCCCTCGATTTGGAAAAGGGCGTCGTAAACGTTTTTAACGAAAATTTCTTCACGGACCTCTCGCCCTACCGGCTCCTCTGGGAGATCACCGCGGACGGGCGTCCGGTCCTGAGCGGCGCGGTCGAGCGTCTCGACGTGGCCCCGCAGGCCACCGCCGCCGTGACGCTGGGCTACAAGCCCGAACAGCTCCGGGACCTCGGTGGCGAATTGCTGCTCACGGTGCGTTACCAGTTGCGCGAGCGGCTGGGACTGCTCGACGCGCTCCACGAGGTCGCCGCCGACCAGCTCGTACTGCGCGGCGACGACCCGGCGGCCCGCTTCGCGGCCGAGGCTCCGGCCGGAGCGCTCCGCGTGGAGGGCAAAAGCGTCTCGGGCGAGGGATTCTCGGTCGGATTCGATCCGGCGAGCGGTTTCATCCGCTCCTACCGCCTGCGCAACGTCGAACTGTTGGCAGGGCCCCTGCGGCCCAATTTCTACCGCGCGGCCACGGACAACGACCTCGGCGTGCGCCAAATGGGAAAATATCCCGACAGCCGGATGTGGGCGACAGCCGAATCGCAGCTCGTCGGTTTCGTCCTCACGGCCGGAGACAGCGAAGCCGAAGCCGTCGCTGACTACACGATTCCCGCCGTGGGCGCACGGCTCCGCCTCACCTACACGATCTTCGCCGACGGTTCGGTCCGCGTCAGCGAGGCGATGACAGCCGACCCGGAACGCAAGGACGTGGCCGAACTGATGCGTTTCGGCATGGCTTTCGAAACCCCGGGGATGTTCGACGCCGTGGAGTACTACGGCCGGGGGCCGATGGAGAACTACGCCGACCGCGCCGGCGCCGCTTTCGTGGGGCGTTACACGCAACGCGTCGCCGACCAGTTCCATATGAAATACGCCAGTCCCCAGGAGTCGGGAACGCGCGGAGGACTGCGCTGGTGGCGGCTGACCGACCCCACGGGGCTCGGAATCGAAATCTGCTCCGACCGTCATTTCTCGGCATCGGCCATCCCCTACTCCATTCCCCAGCTCGACAACGGATCGTCCGAATATGTCCGCCATCCCGGCGACCTCGTTTCAGACGGACGCACGCACGTCAACATCGAAAGCGTCCAGTCTGGACTGGGGTGCGTGAACAGCTGGGGACGCCTGCCGCTGCCGCAATACCGCCTGCCGTATCAGGACTACGTGTTCAACTTCGTGCTGCGTCCCGTGACGGGAGGACGATAAAAAACGCCGGACCTCAGGGCCCGACAAAACGACGGGAGTTACGTTTTCAGTACGTAACTCCCGTCGTTTTCAACGTCGTCCGGTCACTGTCCCCAACCGGAATTCTGCTTGCACTTGGGCATCATGTCGAGGTCGCGCTGCGGAATGGGCAGCAGCTCGTGACGGCCCTTGATAATGTATCTGGCAACCGCATAGTTGGCATTGGAATACCAGTTCACCAACTCCTGAGCGGTTTCCATGACACGGTCGTAATAGATGCCCCAGCGGATCAGATCCTGCTTGCGGTGGCCTTCGAAACAGAGCTCATAGGCGCGCTCCTTGCGGATCGCTTCGCGCAGGTCCTCACGCGAAAGACCGTAGGAAAGATCGTGCTTCGTGTCGCCGAAACCGCGGCGGCGCACGGCGTTCACGGCATCGACGGCATCGACGATCGAACCGCCCGACTCGTTGAGCGCCTCGGCGAAGAGCAGCAACACGTCGGAATAGCGCAGGATATACCAGTTGACGTTCGATTTGTCGTTGTTGACGATATAGTTCGATGTCTCGACATATTTCTCGGTGTCCCACTTGCCCGGCGTGAAGAGCTGGCGCTGCCGGTTCTTCTGGTCCTCGGAGGGATTCGCACTCGAAATGGTCGAGAAATAGGTGATCGGGCCGCTGCCCAGCGTATGATCGTACTTGTAATCGGCGATGGAAAGTTTCATGCGGGGATCGTTCTGCGCCTCCCAGTCACGGGTGAACGTATAGACGACCTTCCAGTTGGCGGCATTGCGTCCGCGCTCGCCGTCGATCGTGGTGGCCGATACGCCGTTCCATTTACCGATACGTCCGGCCGTGTTGTCGCTGTCGAGACCCGTCGGCGAGTAGAACGACACTTCGATCAGGCTTTCGCCCGCATCCCAGATACCGTTGCAGGTGTTCTTCCAGACGGTTTCGTAGTCGGAGATCAGGCGGTGCTTGCCCGATTCCACGACACGGCGGGCAACCTTCTCGGCCTCGGCCCACTTCGATTCGTCCTTCACGGGATAACCGGCCCACGTGCAGTAAACCTTGGCCAGCAGCCCCAGCGCGGCGCCCTTCGAGAAACGATAGGCGTTGCTCGTGCGCTTGGTGTCGTCAACGGCCCAGGGAAGCACCTCGGCGGCGTATTTCAGGTCCTCTTCGATATAGGCGTAGACATCCTCCGCGGCGGACTGCTCGTAATCTTCGTCCTTCTTGCGCGAATCGGCCGTCGAAGTCATCAGCACGACATTGCCGTACCAGCGCACCAGTTCGAAATAGAACAGCGCACGCAGCGCCCGGGCCTCGCCCAGATAGATGGCGGCCAGTTCGCGGTCCGAAGAGCCCCAGCCGTCCATGCGGTCCGAAACGGTCTCGATGAAGTCGTTGGCATCGTAAATCGCCGAATAGAGCTGCTGCCACGTGCGGGAGATCTGCGACGTCGAGGCATTGTGGGAGTTGGTCGGAATCTCGCGGAACGAAGTCGTCGAACTCCCCTCGCACTGGGCGATGTCGGTCGAGATCGTGAACAGCAGCGACAAGTGGTACGAATAGGTGTACTCGTTCGCCAGATTCTTGTAAACGCCCTGAAGAACCGTTTCCGCCTCTTTGGCGTTGTTCAGGTAGTTGCCCTTGCCGGTCTCCGAGTAGGATTCCTCGTCGAGCAGGTCGGAGCACGAGGCGAACAGCAGGCAGAACGGCAGGCAGTATAAAAATATCTTTTTCATGGTTTTATCGTATTAGAAGGTCAGATCGATACCGAACGTATAGACTTTGCTCTTCGGATAGGCGCCCCAGTCGAGCGAAGGGGTCATGGGATTCGACGCACGCATGTTCACCTCGGGGTCGTAGCCCTTATAACCCGTCACCACGAAGAGGTTCTGAGCCGTGAAATAGAGGCGCAGCTTCGAAACATAGAACTTGCGCGTCCATCGCTGCGGGAAGGTGTAGCCCACGGTCAGGTTCTTCAACCGCAGGAACGAACCGTCCTCGATGAAGCGCGAATAGATCTCATTCTTGATATATCCGTCCCAGGCCGGAACCTTGTTCGAGGCGTTGGTCACCGTCCAGCGGTCGGCCACCTCGGCCATCAGGTTGGCACGCTGGTCCTGCGTCTGCGAAGCGTAGATGCGGGTGGCGTTGTAAACGTCGTTGCCATAGTTGAACTGGAACATGAAGCTCAGGTCCACGCCCTTGAACGAAAAGGTGTTGGTGATACCGCCGTACCACTTGGGCGTACCGTTGCCGATCACCGTACGGTCGGCCGTGGTGATGACCCCGTCGCCGTCGGTATCCTTATACTTGACCATACCCGGCTCCACGGGCACGCCGGCATGATCCGATATGTCGGTGACACCCTCTTTGAGCACATACTCGCCCGTTGCGGCGTTGACATTGAAATCCGAAGTCTGGTACACGCCGTCGAAAACATAACCGTAGATCAGCCCCAGCGACTGCCCGACGCGGGCCGTGTAGTCGTAACCCGTGTAGTCGCTGTTCCAGCTCGCCGAAGTCTGCATCTCCTTCGCTCCGCCGGCCAGCGCGCGCAGTTCGTTGCGAATGAACGAGATGTTGAAATCGGTCGTCCAGCGGAAACCGCTCTTCGAAGCGATGTTCGTCGAATTGATCGCAATCTCGATACCCTTGTTGCGGATCTTGCCCACGTTCTTCCATTGCGAGGCGAAGCCCGAGACATAGGCCCGGTTGGCGGCCATCAGCAGGTCCTTCGTGTCCTTGAGGAAGAAATCCGCCGTGATGTTCAGGCGGTTGCGGAACAGGCCCAGGTCGATGCCGACATTGGTGCTCTGCGAAGCCTCCCACTTGATGTCCTCGTTCTGCAACTGCTTGGGCGACAGCACCGTGATAACATTGTTGCCGTAGCCGTACTTACCCTGCGAATAGAGTTCCAGCGAAAGGTAGTTGGTGATGCGGTCGTTGCCCACGACACCCCATCCGGCGCGCAGTTTCAGGTTGGAGACGACATCCTGCTTCTTCATGAAGTTCTCCTCCGAAACACGCCATGCCGCCGAGAACGACGGGAAATATCCCCATTTGTGGTTCTTGCTGAACACCGTAGAACCGTCGGCACGGACCGTCGCCGTGAAAAGGTAGCGGTCGCGGTAGTTGTAGTTTCCGCGGGCGAAGAACGAAACGAGCATCTTGTCCGAACGGTCCGAATCCGCCGTGGTCGGCGTAGCGCCCAGCCCGAGGTTGTTATTGGCCAGATTGTCGAACGGGAAATCCGTAGCCCCGGCCAGCAGGTATTCCGTTCCCTGGAACGAGGTCTCCTGTCCGAGCATGACATCGAACGCATGGCCCTTATTGCGCTTATACTTATAAGTCAGGTAGTTGAAATTTGTCCAGCGAACGTTGCGCGTCATGCGGGTCGAACCGTAGGGCGTCTGGCCGTTGCGGTAAGCCTCCTTCGATCCGTCCTGGTAGAAGACGTAGTTGCGCGCATTGGAGGTATTGTAGGTTCCGGCGGTGCGGAAAGTCCATCCCTTGCCGAAATCAATGTTCAGCGCCAGGTTGCCCGACCACATCTCGGTCTTCGTGGTGTTGATCACCGACTCGGCCTGCTTGATGGGGTTCACCTGCGACAACGACTCCGAGGATTCGAGCTCCAGCGGGTCGATCGACGACGCCAGCAGCTCCTCGTCGGTCATTCTGAGGCCCGCCGTGGGACGCGCGCGCAGAATCTGCGCCAGCATGTTGAAGCGGCCGTTGTCGCCCGAGGTGCCCACACCGCGCTTGTCGGTGTTGGCATAGTTGACCGTGGCCTCTACCGACACGGCCTTCGAAATCTTATGGCTCACGCGCATCTTGGCCGTGACCTTGTTGAAGGCGCTGTTCTTGAAGATACCGTTTTCGAGGAAGTCGGCGAACGAGAAAGCGTACTTGGTCTTGTCGTTGCCGCCCGAGATCGAAACGTTGTGGTCCTGCGACCAGGTGGGACGGAACGTTTCGTTCTGCCAGTCCACCCCCTTCACGTTCCGATAATCCTCGATCGACTGGTAGCGGTAGGGAATGCCGTCGTCGTCGCTGCCGGCCCTGTAATAAGTCGTGCCGAACTTGTCGGGCCACGCCTCGGTTTGCAGCTTCACGAACTCGTAGGGCGAGAGCAGATCGAGGGTCTTGGAGATCTGGCGGTAGCTGGCCGAACCGTTGTAGGTCACCACGGGACGCCCCACCTTACCGGATTTGGTCGTCACCATCACCACGCCGTTGGCGGCGCGCGAACCGTAGATGGCCGACGAGGAGGCGTCCTTGAGCACCTCGATCGACTCGATGTCCGAGTTGGAGAGGTAGTCGATATTGTCCACCTGGAAACCATCGACGATGTAGAGCGGCGAAGTGTCGCCGTTGACCGAACCGATACCGCGCACCTTGATGTCGAAACCGGCGCCCGGAGTGCCGTCCGTGGCGGTGATCTGCACGCCGGCGATCTGCCCTCCGAGAGCCTCCATCACCGAACCGGTCTTGTAGCCTTCGACATCCTTCGAGGACACCGAAGCGACCGAACCCGTCAGGTCGCCGCGCCTCACGGCGCCGTAACCCACGACCACCACCTCGTCCATGACGTTCGCTTCGGGAACGAGTTTGATCTCCAGCCGGGTCTGGGCGGCGATCGTCACCTCCTGGGATTTATAGCCCAGGTAAGAGAAAACCAGCACGTCGCCTTTCTTGACCGGAATCGTGAACGCACCCTTCAGGTCGGTAGAGACACCCTGCGTCGTACCCTTGACCACGACGTTGGCACCGATAGCCGGCTGATCGTTCTCATCGACGACCTTACCCGTTATCTTGTTCTGGGCCGACGCTGCGAAGGCCAGCATCAGGGCGAGAAGGGTCAGCGCCCCTCTCAGCCCGAAAGCCCGGTTTATCATGTATTTCATAGGTTTCATGTTCAGTTAGGTTAAAAATTCTCGTCGAACCAGACGGCCACGTAGATAAAGGTCTTGGTTCCCGACGCATCGAGCTCCGAGAAGGTTCCGGTCGTCGTGTAGGGAGCCTGGAAGAGCAGCACGCCGTTGGCGTAAGCGCCGTCGAGCATCCACTTGTTGGCCGGAATGTACATCCTGAAATCGGTGCCGCAGTCAATATATCCGAGTTTCGCCGTCAGATTGGGAGCAACATCGGCGCTCGTCGTCGAGTAGTAGGACATCGGTTCGCGGGAACCGGCATTGACTGTGCTGCCGAAATAGGTGCCCCACATGCGATAGATAAAGCAATTCGTAGGAGAAGACCCCGACAGCGCCGTACTGTTGCTAATATGCGATGCCGGCCCGTTAAGGTTGTAATAGAAGACATTGCGTTTCAGCGAGATCATGAAATTCGACTTGTCGGCATTGATCGTCGGAGCCTCCGAATAGCCGCCCGTACGCGGGTTGACCCGGAAAACCATCGGATTGTAAACCACGACTTTGTCGATATCCGACTGAATTTTCACAAAGACATAGGTCGAACGGGTAATGGCCGTTTCGCCCGTACCGATCGTAGCATCGACCCTGATAACACCGATCTGGCCGACACGGTCGTTACGGAAACGCAGGTGCAGCGTACCGTCCTCTTCGACATAGGATGCAGATGCTGCCGTCCGGAACGCATTGTTGTGAATATAGTTCAGCCTAAAGGAGACTTCGCGGCCTTCGAAATCCTCGTGTGCCACAGGAATCGTCACATCCGTATTCGTACTGTTATTCGAAGCACCCACCATGTCGAAGACGTGCTGATCGGCGTTGGTCGTCCAGTCCAGACCGAGGTTATTGCCGTAGCTGAACGTCGTAAACATGTTCGGGTTCTCGGTCACAGTCAGTGCGAGCATCACCTCGACAGGCGTTTCGCTCTTCATGTTCGAAGCCCGGACGGGAATCTGGTAAACACCCGGATCGGCCGTAATTCCGCGCAGCGAGGAGACCTCGCCCGTCGCTTCATCGACCGTAAGCTGGCCGGCCAGCGCCGCGGGCACGTCGCCCAGCGAGAAGCTCACCTCGTCGCCGACAAAACCGTCGGCCTTCGGAGCCGTGAAATTCGTACCTTCGACCACTTCGACGGGAGCGTAGGAGAAGGTTTCGGGCTCGATCGGGGCGATGTATTCGATCACGGTCAGCGTATAGGCGCCTTCGAAATCGGCCAAACCGAAACTGTTCGTCACCGTCAGATCGAGCGTATAGGAAGCGCCGAGGGGCAGTTCGTTGCCGGCATCGACCGAAATGACTCCCGTCGCAGGGTCGATCCGGATCTTGTCGGTCGTCTCGAAGCCTTCGGCCGGGGTCACCTGTTTGATGGCCCACACGACCTCGTCGGGCGAACCTTTCAGCGTCGGCGTCGGGCCCTGGAAAGCCATATTGTACTCCATGCGCCCCGAAGCCGAAGGATAACGGATTTCCAGCGGCTCGCTGGTGATCCGCGCCGTCAGCAGATTTTCGTAAACCGTAGCTCCGGCATAGGTGGTGATGCGGATCGGCAGGGGATAATCGCCCGGCATGATCTCGCCCGAGAAATTCGCGTTGAGCGTCACGACGCCTCCGCTCGAAATGGCGAAATACTCCTCGCCCTCCGCCTGCACCAGCGCATAGCCGAGAATCGACACCGACTCGCCCACCGGCGTCACCGTGACCGAAGCCTCGGAGGTCTCCAGTTCGGCGTAGGGAATCACGAGCGTCGGCTCGCTCACCTCGATCGCCTCGGGCGTGGCGGGAACCATCCGCACCACGAAAATATCCTTGAAACGGTAGAGACCGCCGCCGGCCCGGCACGCAATGGTCAGTTTGTAGGTGCCGGGGTCGAGGTCGTCCGTATTCGAGATGCTGACCATACCGGTATCGGCACCGATCGAGAAACACTCGGTGACGACGGATTCGTCGTCGAGCGTGACGCCCGCGATCGAAAAGTCGGACGGCGCGGGGCCGTAGTAGGTCGGGGTGCCCGACACGAAGTTCATCGAAGGACCGATGTCCACGACCGTCGGGTAGAAGAGCTGCAAATCTCCGCTCTTGGTATCATCGTCCTCGCAGGCCGCGAGCGCGACCGCGCAAAGAACGGTCAGCGCTGCGAAACATACGTTTCGAAACAGGGATTTCATAGGTTATTGCGGTTTTAAGGTTACAGAGTATAGGACAACGCAGGATAGGAAACGCCCCCGACCTGCACGCGGACCGAACCGCCGCTCTCCGACCAGTCGCCCAACGTGATGACGACCGTCTCGGCCGAAGCGTCGGACGTGGGCAGCAGCACCGTAGCGTAACGCACGACGGGTTCGTCGGCCGTCTTTTCGAGGTTCAGCTGGTAAGCCTTGCGCTCCGCGGTCTGGTTGATGTTGTAGGAGACGAAGCCCGTTTTCTTGACGAATGCCCCCGTCTTGCTTCCCCGGGTGCGCACCAGCAGGTTGTTGCCGTCGGAGAACGCCGTGTGGAAACCGCCCTCCTCCGGGTCGTACACCACCTGCGAGTCGTCCCCCTCGGTGATGTTGAAGTTCAGGTTGACGGTGCCCGCAGCCGTGCCGTAAGCCTCGTCGAGGATCACATAGAACTTGTCATCGACCATGAAAATCGTACGGCGGTGGGTCAAACCCTCGTAGGAGGGATTCTCCAGCACCAGCGCCTCGTACCAATGGCCCGAACCCGACCTGGAGAACTCTTTGAGCAGCTTGCCGTCGCTCGAAACGTTCGCGTCGCCGAGCGTGACGGTGTTGTGGGCCGTCGAAGCGGCGTACTTGCGCCGGTCGGCATTCGACGAGGAGGTGCCTCCGTAGGAGAAGCAGCCCGAGTCGGGGAAGAAATTGCGCCCCTTGACCCACAGTTCGAACGTGTTGTTGTCGTACTGGCGGTGCCATTGCTCGGAGGGACCGTCGGGGGTGTTTTGCAGCACCATCATCATATCGGAGGTCGTCCAGCCCGAGCGCATCACGTAATAACCGCCGTCGGGGAAGGTCTTGACCTTGGTTTCGGGCATCGTGCCCTCGGCGCCGCCCGTCGCCATCCACAGCATCTGCTGATTGTCGGGGAAGAGGTTATAGTAGTTGGTGAGATTGCGTCGAAGTACACTGGCAGTCCACGTGGCACGGCGCGTGTCGGCCATGTTGGGCACCGTATAGTCGGGATAGATCATGTTCATCACCACGTCGGTCATCTTGCGCATCGACTCGACGTAATTCTCCGGGAAGCGGCTCTCCTCGCCGTTGCGCTGCGCCACCTCCAGCGAAACCCGGAAATCCTCGATGCCCGAGATGTGGTAGTGCAGGTCGCCGTCCATCAGCCAGCCGTCGGGGAAATACTGCGCCGTCACCTCACGGCTCAGCACGCTCGTACCGCTCTGCTTCCAGGCAGAAGCGTTCTTCAGCTCGGGGAACAGCATGCCGGCGAATGTCACGGCCTGAGCCTGGGTGATCAGATGGTTGGAGGTCGTCGAATAGTTGTTCATGATGTGGTTGGCGTGCTCGTCGAGATGGGTCAGCACCTCGGCCAGCCACTCGACCGTAACGGAGGGCGACTGCTGGTAGTACTCCAGCAGGGCGCACTGGTCGATCAGGCGGGCAGCCACGTCGAGCGGACGCCACGAAGCGTGATTGGTCACGTCGGTCCCCTGCTCGGGCTTGGGATTCTGTTTCAGCCAGTCGCCGTAGACCTCGATCCAGTTCAGCGCGTATTTCTCATCCGCCGAGGCGTAGTAGGTCTTGGCCTGCGGAACCATCCATTGGTGGCGGTGGAGCTGATAACGCTGCTCCTGCTCCCTCGTGGGCCAGATCGTCCAGTCGATGTCCGTGCCCTCGGAATTCAGGTAGGAATAAGGCACGTTGGACTCACCGGCATTGGGATCGAAGTAGTTGTTGACATAGAAACGGTAGTCGTTCTCGCGGAGCGCGTAATCGGCCCAGCGCTGCTCGTTGGCCGTGGGCGTCACGCTCAAAAGATCGACATTGGGATTCAGCCCGTGCGTACGCGAACGGTAGTAGTTCATCAACTCCTCCAGCGCCATGTAGTAGTCGCCGATGTCGTAAGCGCGCTTCACCTTCGTCAGACCGCTGTAATCGAGATCCAGCACCTCGAACACGCTGGCGTCGATGCCTTCGTTCATCGACCCCGAGCCGCTCTCGACCCACTCTTCGGCCCGCTTCATCTCGGGGAAAATCGTACCGGCGCGGAACACGGCGTGCGCCTCCGCAGCCTTCGTATCGACATCCTCCGAATAGTGCGTCCTGACATGCTCGGCCTGCTCGGCGAGATTCGCCAGGAACTTCGAAAGCAGCTGCGGCGTGAAAGAGGTCGATTGCATGAAATAATAGAGCAGATCGCACTGGGCCTCGACACGGCAGGCCACATCGGCCGGACGCCAGGCATACAATGCCTCGCGCGACTCCTCGGGCTGCGAGGCGGGATCGGCGTCGTAGTCCACGTCGCCCGTCGGACGGGGATATTTCCCCAACCAGTCCTCGTAGACCGTCACCCATTCGGAGGCATAGGTCTCGTCGAGCGACGTGCGGTAAGCCTTTCCCTGCGGGACCATCCACTGATGGCGGTGTACGCGGTAGCGCTGTTCCAGATCGCCCGTCGGGCAAACGGTCCAGTCAACGGCCCGGGATTTCAGGTAGGAATAAGGCACGTCGCCGTCCATGTAACCCTCAACGTAAAAACGATACTCGTTGGCGAGGAGCGCCTGATCGGCCCACACCTGTTCCTCGGCGGAGATCGAGGGTGCGATCAGGTTGACGTTGCCGTTGACCACGTCGGTCCGGCCACGGTAGTATTCCAGCAAAGCCTGCGCCGCCAGGTAGTACTGGTCGGACTCGTAGTAAGCCTTCACGGCGGCAAGACCGGGATAATCGAGGTTCAGAGCGTTGAACACGCCCGCTTCGATCACGCTGTTGTCGGGAATCGTCGGCTCCGTGGAACCCGTTCCGCTGCCGTTGTCCGATCGTCCCAGATCATCCGACAGACAGCCCGCCGAGAACAGGACTGCCACGATGAATCCGAACGCCGAAATTTCAGTAAAAATGCGTTTCATAGGTTATAGGTGATTTTAGGTTTTTTCAGAACCGGCGTCAGATCCGCCGCGGGTCGAGGCCCCGCAGCGACAGGTAACGCCCGATGGCTTCGAGGTAGTAGTAATCCGCATAGTTGAGCGGAGTGTCGATCTCGCTGTCGGCAGGCAGGTGGCCGACGCTGTGCATCAGGATGAAGCCGCCGTTGGTGCCCTTCCCGGCCAGATAAGCGTCCGACGAAAGGTTCATCAGCAACGTTTCGGCATAGTCGAAGTACTTCCGGCCCTCGGCCTCGGGAACCATCGTCGAAAGCTCGAACAGCGCCGACGAGATCACCGCGGCGGCCGAAGCGTCGCGCGGAGCGTCAGGGATGTTCGGGGCGTCGTAGTCCCAATAGGGAATCCGGTCGGCGGGGGTGTTCGGATGGTGCATGATGAAGCCGGCGATCCGCTCGGCATGTTTCAGGTATTTCGCGTCGCCCGTCTCGCGGTAGCACATCGTGTAGCCGTAGAGGCCCCACGCCTGTCCGCGGGCCCACGCCGAGGAGTCGGAGTAGCCCTGGAACGTCCCCCGGCTCTCGACCGTACCGTCGTCGTTGTAGCTCACGACATGGAACGAGCTGGCGTCGTCGCGGAAATGGTTCTGCATCGTGATGTCGGCATGGCGGACCGCCACGTCGCGGTAGACGGGATCGCCCGTGTGCTTCGAAGCCCAGAAGAGCATTTCGAGGTTCATCATGTTGTCGATGATGACCGGGTAGTTCCACTCGCCGAAATCCCACGAACGGATCAGCCCGATGCGGGGATCGCAGCGCGAAACGAGGCTCTTGGCGGCCTCGACGATCACCTCTTCCGAGTGCTGGTCATGCAGCGTCTCCATCTGCTGGCCGAAGCTGCAAAAGACCATGAATCCCAGGTCGTGCGTCCCTTTATAATATTGTATACCCTCCAGCCGGTCGGTGTATTTCCGGGCTTCGGCCAAGAGTTTTTCGTCGCCCGTAAAGCGGTAGCACTGCCAGAGCGAGCCGGGGAAGAATCCGCTTGTCCAGTCCTTCGCGTCGACGGCACGGAACTTGGGCATCAGCGAACGGGGAAAGCAGTTCGTCGTGTCGAGTTCGGCGGCGGCGTCCAGCAGTTGACTGTCGGCAACCTCGATGGCATGTTTCAGGGATGCGATTTTGGGGTCGCGATCCGCAGAGCACGAACCCAGTACGAACAGAGAGAGGAGACCCAGAATGGGGAGAAAATTTCTTCTCATGAGCAGTTCAGGTTTTTTGGTTTAGGTTTTACATGTTTCGGTAAGCAAAATTACCGATAAGCCCCTGCATGCACCCTGAGAATTGAAGAATTGATTTCAAAAACCGCTCAAATAAATTTTGAATTTGTGCAACCGGATGCGGAATTTGTCCAAAAACAGCTCTGGAGGGGCTTTCCGGCGAGGTCGGAACAGACGCCGCGCCCGGGCCGCAAAGGGCACGAAAAACGGGAGTTCCGCTCGCAGAACTCCCGTACGACATGTCGCCGCAGGCTATTTCAGCGGCGAATCGGGCTCCCGGGACATCACCAGATAGAACATCCGGTCGAGAAACGCCGGGGCGAATTTCTTCACGAAATGCGTCGCGCGCCCCTCGATCTCCATCAGGCAGAGGCGTTTGCGCCGGAGGATGCCCTTCGCCACGATGCGGGCGACCTGCTCAGCGGTCATCATCTTCGCCTCGTCGCGCGGAGTTTCGCCCTGCTGCGACCCGTCGGCCGTCAGGGCCGAGAAACGGACGTTCGAGGCCGTGAATCCCGGGCAGGCGATCATCACATGCAACCCCTTTTTGAGATTTTCGATGCGCAGCGTTTCGAGGAAGCCCGTCATGGCGTATTTCGAAGCCGAATAACCCGTGCGGCCGGGCAGCCCGTGCAACCCGGCGACGGACGAAATGCCGACGACCGAGCCTTTCGACGCCTGCAAGTAGGGCAATGCGTATTTGCAGCAATAGACCGCACCCCAGAAATTGACATCCATCAGCTTGTGCAGCACGTCGAGCTCCACGTCGTCGAAGATCGCGCGCATCGAGATCCCCGCGTTGCAGATCAGCACGTCGATGCCCCCGAACTCACGGACGGCGGTGCCGATCAGTTCCTTGCATTCGGCGGGCTTCGTCACGTCCACGCCGCAGTAAGCCGCCCGGCCGCCCGTCGAGCGGATGTCGCCCGCCAGAAGCTGCAATTTCTGGACGCTGCGCGCCCCGAGCACCACCTTCGCGCCCTGCGCGGCATACTCCTTCGCCATCGCCTCGCCGATGCCCGACGAAGCCCCCGTGATGACGATGACCTTATCCCTGAGTGTTTTCATACTGTTCGTTTATTTCGATTTCCAATGTATCGTAAGCCAGATGCACCCCTTCGGGAAGCATCGTCTCCGTCGCGGCATGCAACCCGATCTCGTGGGACATGTGCGTAATATAAGCCTCGCGCGGCCCGACGCGGCGGATCAGCGCCAGCGCCTCTTCCAGGTTGAAATGCGACGGATGCACGACGAAGCGCAGCGCATTGACCACCAGCACCTCCGCCCCGCGGAGCTTTTCGACCTCGGCATCCTCGATGGTCTTGAAATCCGTGAGATAGGCCAGCGGCCCGATGCGGTAGCCCGTGACCCGGAAGCGTTCGGAGTGGCGTCCCGAAACCGGGATGATCTCCACGCCCCCGACCGCAAAGGGGTGCGCCACGTCCACCTCGTGCAACTCGATCTCCGGGACGCCGCGGTATTTGTCCTGCGCGAAGGCATAGTCGAAATCCTTGCGCACGCACGCCAGCGTCTGCGGCGCGGCGTAGATGTGGACCTTGTGGATGGTCGGGGGATAATCGACGAAATTGAAAGCCCGCACGTCGTCCAGCCCGCCAATGTGGTCCTTATGCTCGTGGGTCAGCAGGATGGCGTCGATATGGCGCACGCCCGTGCGAAGCATCTGGTAGCGGAAATCGGGCCCGGCGTCGATCACCAGCCTCACGCCGTGCGTCTCGACCATAGCCGCCGTGCGCAGGCGTCTGTCGCGCCGGTCCGCCGAGGTGCAGACCTTGCAGCGGCAGCCGATGACAGGTACGCCCTGCGAGGTTCCGGTTCCCAGAAAGGTGAGTTTCATGGTTACAAAGATACGAATAAGCCGAGAGAAAAAAGCAAGCTCGCTTGCATTTTTTCCGTCTCAATGTGCACCTGCCCGATGCCCGGACGCCAGCGGCGGCGGCAGGGTCAGAATCAGCCTTTTCATCGGAATATTCATAATTCCGATTTGTTTCCGGTCTTGGCCGGTTCATAGCGTTTCAGGTAGTCGTCGATGAGCTCCAGCCCCTTGGCTGTGGAGATGCCGCGGAAAAAGTTGCTGATGATCTGCACGAAAGCCTCGCGCTCGGTCATCCCCTCGGGCAACGGGATGTCCTTGCGCTTGGTGATGGCCGAAGCCGTGTAATAAAGCACCGCAATGGCCAGATCGAGGTTGAAACTCCCGGTGAAAAGCCCGTCGGCAATGCCCGTTTCGAGCATCCGCAGCAAATCGAGACGGCTCTGGGCGGTCCCTTCGCGCATCAGCCTGGCGTGAACGGCCGGATAGAACTTGCGCAGGTTGCCCAGCAGCCGCTGTATCGTCTCCGACTCGTCGGCCACGCACCCCAGCACCATGAACATCGCTTCGAGCACGTTGCGGGCCCCGGCGCAGGCTGCGGCCCGCTCGATGCGCTTGCACTCGAAAAAACGTTCCATAGCGAGGTAGAGCAACCCCTCCTTGTCGCCGAACAGCTCGTAAAGCGCTCGTTTCGAGACACCCAGCTGCTGCGCGATGTCGTCCATGCGCACCGACCTGATGCCCTGGGCGACGAACATCTGCATCGCCTGTTCGATGATTCGTTCCTTCTGGTCCATGATCCGATCCGAATTGATACGACAAATATAGACAGGGAAACTCATGAAACAAAAAAGTTTTCCGTTTTCGGCGGTTTTTCAACGAATCCGACCAGGAAGAAGCCGTCGGGGACTACTTCGCCGTGGGCGACAAAAAAGCCGCCGCAGGAAATCTGCGGCGGCCGGGCGAAAAATCGCGCGGATTATTTGGTGACCCGTTCGAGCCAGCGGACCATCGAGAGCATGACGAGCATCGACAAGCCGCAGGCGGCGACGAACACGGCCCACGTAGCCCACATCGGCATATGGAGGTAGAGCCATCCGCCGACGAACAGCAGGGCATTGCCCACGGCCGTGGCGGCCAGCCAGAAGCCCTGCATCAGGCCCTGCATGTGGGGAGGCGCCACCTTCGACACGAACGCCAGACCCAGCGGCGAGATGAACAGCTCGGCGACGGTGAGGATGAAATAGAGGCCCACCATCACCCACGGGGTGACCAGCAGCGACTGCACCTCATCGGCGCGCATGCCGGCCAGTTCGGCCTTCGTCGGCAGGGCCAGCGAGAAGAGCATCAGGAAGACATAGGCCAAAGCGGCGATGCCCATGCCGATGGCGATCTTCATCGGGGTCGAGACCTCGATGTCGCGCTTGCGCAGCCAGCCGAAGAACCACATGATGATCGGCGTGAGGAAGACGACGAAGAAAGGATTG
Source organism: Alistipes intestinihominis (assembly GCF_040095975.1). Classification (NCBI taxonomy): domain Bacteria; kingdom Pseudomonadati; phylum Bacteroidota; class Bacteroidia; order Bacteroidales; family Rikenellaceae; genus Alistipes; species Alistipes intestinihominis. The sequence goes on along the minus strand of NZ_JBBMFL010000018.1, from coordinate 3,644 downwards.
ACGCTCTGGAAGATCTCCGCGCCCTTGATGGTCGTGAATCCCAAGTCGATGTTGATAACGTCGAGATTCACGTAGTCGCGGGCGAAATAGGTCAGCGAATAGCCGTTCTGGTGGAACGACACCCAGAAGAAGATCACCACGCCGAAGACGGCGAACAGAGCGTAGATGCGCTGGCGGATCTCCTGGGCGGACATCTTGATCTCCTCGGCCGAAGCCTTGACGCCGGCGGCAGCGGCCTTTTTCGAAGGATCGGGGAACCGCTTGCGGTTGGCCATGTAGATCGCCAGCGAGATGAGCATCATCACGATCGCCGCGATGAACGCATAGTGGAAACCGCGGTTGAAGACATCGAGGTAGGTGTTGCAGAAGGCCCCGAGGTCGCTCACGGGCGTTCCGTCGAGGTGCGCCGCCGAAGCGTAGGAGTTGAGGTTGGCGAGGCCCTCGCCGACCATCTCCTCGCCTTTGGCAAGGTATTCGTGGCACAGAGCCGGGAGTTTAGCGTTGTAGTCGAAATTGTTGACCTTCAGCCACCAGTTGCGCACGCCGATGGCGACGAACGGAGCGAAGAAACCGCCGATATTGATGAACATGTAGAAGATCTGGAAGCCCGATTCGCGTTTGGCGCTGAATTCGCTGTTATCGTACATCTGGCCCACCAGCGCCTGCAAGTTGCCCTTGAACAAACCGTTGCCGAAGGCGATCACCAGCAGTCCCAGGCAGGTCAGCGTCAGGTAGAGCCACAGACTCGGCACGGGCGTCGGCGTCGGGATGGCGATGAGCAGATAGCCGATGCTCATCACGATCAGGCCCCACATGATCGTCGCCTTGTAGTTCTTGGTCTTGTCGGCGATGATGCCGCCGACCAGCGCCAGCAGGTAGATCGAAGCGTAGAAGCCCGAATAGATATACCCTGCGGTGGCCTCGTCCAGACCGAACTTGGCCGAGATGAACAGGGTAAGGATAGCCATCATGATATAGAAACCGAAGCGTTCGCCCATGTTGGCGAGGGCCGCCGCGATCAATCCTTTGGGTTGTCCTTTCATAAATTTTTTTTGGATGTTAGTAAATGTTAGTAATAGGGATTCGTTTTCGTTCGGAGACAAAGATAGAAATTTTTTCGTATATTTGGTGTCGTAACGGCACTTTTATCAGTCGGAAAGTCTTGCCGAACCGCAGGCGGTCCGGCTTCGAATCCGTCCGGTTTTTGTCATACTTTATAGAAATCCAGCATCTCCTATGGAAAAAACGCCCCGAAGACTGCCCGTCGTAGAGCGCGACGCATGGTTGCAGCCCGTCGAAGAACATATGAACCGCCGCTACGCACAGTACGAGCGGCAGATGGCGCGGATCGAGAGCGCTTCGGGGTCGATCGTGGACTACGCCAACGGCTACCGCTATTTCGGCTGGCAGCGCGACGAGGAACTCGACGGATGGTGGTTCCGCGAGTGGCTGCCGGGAGCGCACGATGTCTACGTCTTCGGCGACTTCAACAACTGGCAGCGCACCGAGATCCGCATGCACCGCGACGCGGCGGGGGTGTGGAGCGCCTTTTTCCCCACGGCGATGTACCGCGACCGGCTGGTGCACGGCTCGCTCTACAAACTCCACGTCCACGGCGACAACGGCTGGCTGGACCGCATTCCGGCCTATGCCGCGCGCGTCGTACAGGACGAGGCGACGAAGAACTACACCGCGCAGTTCTGGGCGCCCTCGGAGCCGTTCGACTGGCGGGGCGACGCCTTCGACGCCTCGAAGATCGGCAGCCTGCTGATCTACGAAGCCCACGTGGGCATGGCCCAGGAGCGCGAGGGCGTGGGCACCTACCGCGAATTCACCGAAAAGATACTCCCGATCATCAAGAAGGACGGCTACAACGCCGTGCAGTTGATGGCCGTGGCCGAACACCCCTACTACGGTTCGTTCGGCTACCACGTGTCGAGCTTCTTCGCCCCGACATCGCGCTGCGGCACGCCCGAGGAGCTGAAAGAGCTGATCCGCCGGGCTCACGAGCTGGGGCTCGCGGTCATCATGGACCTCGTGCACGCCCACTACGTGAAGAACCTCAACGAGGGGATCAACGAACTCGACGGCACGGACCATCTCTACTCGCCGGCGGGCGAGGCGGGCTACCAGCCCTACTGGGATTCGAAACTCTTCGACTACGGCAAGGACGAGGTGCGCCATTTCCTGCTGTCGAACGTCAAATACTGGCTCGACGAGTTCCATTTCGACGGCTACCGCTTCGACGGCGTGACCTCGATGATCTACCACCACCACGGCTACGTCGCATTCGACTCGCGCGACCGCTTCTTCGACACGGGCGTCAACGAGGAGGCCCTCCTCTACCTCACCCTCGCCAACCGCCTCGCGCACGACTTCCGGCCCTCGGCCGTGACCATCGCCGAGGACGTGAGCGGCATGCCGGGGATGTGCATCCCGATCGCCGACGGCGGCGTCGGCTTCGACTACCGCCTGGGGATGGCGATTCCCGACTTCTGGATCAAACAGCTGAAAGAGGTTCCCGACGAGGAGTGGAACATCTGGGAGATGTGGTCCGTGATGACCGACCGCCTGCCCGAAGTGAAAACCGTGGCTTACGCCGAGTCGCACGACCAGGCGCTGGTGGGCGACAAGACGCTGGCGTTCCGGCTGATGGACAAGGAGATGTATTTCCACATGGACCGCGCGTCGGAGAACATCGTCATCGACCGCGGCATGGCCCTGCACAAGATGATCCGCCTGATGACCATCTCCACGGGCGGACAAGCCTACCTCAACTTCATGGGCAACGAATTCGGGCATCCCGAGTGGATCGACTTCCCGCGCGAGGGCAACGGGTGGAGCTACGCCCACGCCCGGCGGCAGTGGTCGCTGGCGCGGAACGGATTCCTGCGCTATGCGTGGCTGGGTGATTTCGACCGGGCGATGATCCGGCTGGTGAAGAAATACAAGGTGCTCGAAGAGGGCTATGCGTGGAACCTGCTGATGGACGAGCGCAACAAAACGATGGTCTTCTCGCACGGCCGGCTGCTGTTCGTCTTCAACTGGCACCCCACGGCCTCGATCCCCGACTACGAACTGCCGGTGCAGGGGCCGGGCAAGTACGTCCCGGTGCTCTCGACCGACGAGCGGCGCTTCGGCGGCCAGGAGCGTCAGTCGATGGATGCCGAGCACTTTTCGTTCCCCGCAAAGGGCGACGACGGGCAGGAGCGCCCCCGCATCCGCATCTACAACACCTCGCGCACGGCGACGGTGTTCCTGCGCAAAAGGTAGCCGAACGAACTCAGCGACTGCCTTCGGATGCCCGCCCCGGCTCCCGGTGCAGGCAGTCGATCGCCTTCAGCCGCTCGTAGTCTTCGCGCAGCTCAGCGATGATCCGCCGGTTGCAGCGGGCGATCTGTGCGCCCAGCGTATTCATCTCTTCGGGACTGAATCCGTACTGCGCAGCCGTTTCGGGAGTCGCTTCGAGCGGCTCGTTTCCCAATATAGCCTGACGGCAGATGCTGGCCAGCAGGTGCGGAAACTCCCCGGTGAAAATCTCCACGCTCAACTCGTCGCGGCTGACGACCTCGAAACGGTCCTCGCCGTTGTAGAGATTGTCTGTCAGCTCCCGATCCGAGACTATTTCATCCCATTCGTCGCGG